>DAONCJ010000012.1:0-20424 GCA_035401985.1 Burkholderiaceae bacterium
GGCTGCGCTCGGCGAGCTTCCTCACTTCAGCCGCCACCACCGCAAAGCCCTTGCCGTGCTCGCCGGCGCGCGCCGCCTCGATCGCGGCGTTCAGCGCCAGCAGGTTCGTCTGGTAAGCGATGTCATCGATGATCGAGATCTTCGTGGCGATCGACTTCATCGCGTCAACCGTCTTGCCGACCGCTTCACCGCCCTCCAGCGCTTCCTTGGCGGCCTTGGTGGCCATGCCTTCGGTGACGTTCGCACTGTCGGAGTTCTGCTTGACCGACGCCGCCATCTGCTGCAGCGAGGCGGTCGTCTCCTCGACGCTGGCGGCCTGCTCGGAGGCCGACTGCGACAGCGACTGCGAGGTGCTCGAGACCTGGTCGGCCGCCGCGGTCAGCGCATTGGCCGCCATGGCCACCTCGCCGAGGGTCTGGGCCAGCTTCTCGATCGTGTTGTTGACCGCGGTCTTGAGCTCGGCGAAGGCGCCCTGGTACACCCCGCCGATGGTCTGCGTCATGTCGCCGCTTTCGATGCGGCCCATCACCGACTGCAGCTCCTGCAGCGGCGTGGCGATCGCATCGAGCGTGCCGTTCATGCCTTCGACGATCCGGCGGAAGTCGCCGGTGTGCGCGCTGGCGTCCGCCCGCACATCGATCCGTCCGGACAATGCGGCATCGGACAGCCGCGCGGTGTCGGCGATCAGCGCCTGAAGATTCCCGCCGACCTGCTGAAAGGACCCGGCGATCTGCGCGAACTCGTCCTTGCCGGCCACGCTGGCCACCTGCGAAAGATCGCCACGCGCCATGTGCGCCGCGGCGTTGACCACCGAGGTGGCCGCACGGCGGATCGAGACCGCCACGCCCGCGAACAGGTAGAGCGCCATCGACACGAAGCCGATCGTCATCGCGAGGATGATCGTGCGCTCGCGGCTGATCCGCTCCACGCGGGCCTGGAGCAGCTCATCCAGGCGCTTGGTCAGCAGCTCATGCACGGCGTTGACCTTGTCGAGCACCGCGCTGCCTTCGCGAAAGACCGCCTGACCGTCGACCTTGACCGGACCGACCTTGGCCCAGCCCTGGACGGTCGCGGCAAATGCGGTGCTCATGGTCTGCATGTCCTTCCACGCGGCCGGAGGCGCTTCGCCGGCGCGCTGCAGCGCATCGAAGCGCCGCTGCATGCCGATCAGCGACTGCTCGAGCGTGAACTGCGCCGCGCCAAGACGTGTGCTGTCGTCGGCCGTCCACTGGCCGCGCTGGGCGACATCGAACCCGACTCCGCGCAGATCGGCGACGGACTCCGCCACGGCGCCGATGCGTTCGACCGACAGGTCGATCAGCAGGAAGGTGGCCGCCTCGGGATCGAGCAGCAGTCCCGACTTTTCGCCGGCCAGGCTCATCAGGCCCTGCAGTCTGGCAACGAGCACCGAATGGTCCCGATACGACTGTGGCGCGGACGCCGGCCGCGGACCGTTCACCAGGCGTTGAATCTCGTCGCGCAGCGGCGCCCACACCGACGCCAGCTCCATCGTCGGGTTGGCGGCGATCATCGCGTCCAGCTGCGGAATCTCCTTGGCGATCGCGCCACGCGACTCGCCGCTCTGCGTGCGCGCCTCCTCGTTGCCCGCCAGGATCTGGGCAAGCTGCGCGCGGTGATGCTGCAGCTCGAGCGTCAGCGTGTGAATGTGCTCGACCAGCCCGACGCCTACCACCTCCGCGCGGGTGGCCACCAGGTCGGCACTGGAACGGCCGAGCATGTTGAACAGCAGCGCCGTCAGCGGCACGAACAGCACGATGGCGATCAGCGCCAGCTTGCCCCGCAGCGCGAGCCGGTTGAGCACCGGGCGGATGGGTGCGAACAGCCAGTCGCGCGATGTCCCCGCGGAAGGTTGGTCACGCGTGGCGGAGTCTGGGGGGGAGGTGGTCATGGCTGTTCTTGTCCTCGGGTTGAAGCGCAGGCGCCGGGGCGCCAGCCGCTCCTGGATGAATCGATGGAAATTCAGGCGAGCGCGGTCAGCGCTTCGGACAGCGGATCGGTGGCGTGGCAGGCAATGAGGCGAGCCAGGAGCTGCTGATCGAGAATGGCGGAGAGGTTCAGTTCGGCGGTGCTTTCACCGCGGATGCGGACCATGCTCCGGATGAACCCCGGATCGATCCGGGTGCCCAGGCGGGGAACCGCCTCCTGGTCGGCCACCGGCGCGTCGAACACTTCGTACACGGCATCGACCAGCAGTCCCAGCGTCTGGGGACGGCGCTCATCGATGCCGGGGACATCGACAATCACCACGCAGGTCCGGCGCCCGACATCGGTGGCCGGCAGGTCCAGGCGTGCGCCCAGATCGACCACCGGCACGACTGCTCCGCGCAGGTTCATCACGCCGCGCACGAAGGGCGGCATCAGCGGCAAGGGCGTGGTGGGCACCATCTGCAGAATCTCGCGCACCGCATTGATCTGGACCGCGTATTTCTCGCTGCCCAGAGAAAGGCGGAGGAACTGAACGATGTCGCCTGCACTGGCGATGTTTTCGCCCTGCGGCACGCCGCGGGCGGCAATGGGGGCATTCGGGGTCTGCATGGTCATCACCTCGGTTCAGAATGCACGCCGGCAACCGTGCGCGCCGCCTGCCCGCGCGAGCCGGCTGCGCTGCTCAGGCGCGTGGTGGCCAGATCGAGCAGCGCCGGCACGTCCAGGATCAGTGCCACTTCGCCGCTGCCAAGAATGGTCGAGCCCGCCAGGCCCTTGATGTCCTGAAACACCTGGCCCAGCGGCTTGATCACGGTCTGATGTTCGCCATGCAGACGATCGACGATCAGCCCGACCCGCGTCGAACCGTCTCGTACCAGCACCAGACTGCGCCGCGCGGCGGGGGTGCCGCTGTGACGGTAGAAGCGCCCGATGTCCAGGTAGGGCAGGACTTCACCGCGCAGGTCGAAGTGACCCGCCACCCGGTCCGGCTGGCTCTGGCACTCGGCCGGCACCTCGAGACACTCGGCCACGAGTTCCAGCGGCAGCACATAACTGACGCCGCCGACACTGGTCAGGAAGCCGTCGATGATGGCCAGCGTCAATGGCAGCCGGATCTGGATCGTCGCGCCCTGGCCAGGGCGGCTGCTGACCCGGATCTGACCGCGCAGGCCTTCGACGTTGCGCTTGACCACGTCCATGCCCACCCCGCGCCCGGACAGGTTCGTCACCTGCTCGGCCGTCGAGAACCCCGGCATGAAGATCAGCTGATAGACCTGCTCGTCGTCGAGATCGGCGTCCGGCTCGATCAGACCGCGCTCCATCGCTTTCGCCAGGATGCGGTCCCGGTTCAGGCCGCGACCGTCGTCGCTCACCTCGAGCACGACACTGCCGGACTCGTGGTACGCATTCAGGCATATGCGGCCCTGGGCGGGCTTGCCCGCCGCCAGACGCTCGGCCGGCCCTTCCAAGCCGTGGTCGAGGCTGTTGCGCACCAGGTGCATCAGCGGATCGGCGATGGTCTCGACCATCTGCTTGTCCATCTCGGTGTCGCCGCCGCTGATCGCGAGTTCGACATCCTTTTCGAGCTGCTTGCTGACATCGCGCACGACCTGCTGGAAGCGCGAGAATGTCTCGCCGATCGGCATCATGCGCAGGCCCAGGGCGCCGTCACGTGCCTCCTGGACGAGGTCGCTGATGCGCTGCGCCGCCTCGCCGAAAGTGGGCGACTGCTCGGTGCGCGCAACCATCTGCGCGCCGGAGCTGGCGATCACCAGTTCACCGATCAGATCGATCAGATGGTCGAGCTTGTCGGCCCGCACCCGGATGAATCGCGTCTCGTCGCCGCCGCGGCGCTCCTTGGCGCCGGACCGTCGTTCCGGTTCGTTCGCACGCCGCTCGGGCACATCCTCGCGCCGCTCGATGAACGGCGCGGCACCGGGGCCGGCGAGCGACTGCCATGCCGCCAGCAGGTGCTCGCGAGCCTCGGGCTGGGTGTCGGGTGCCCGTGCATCGAGCAGGCGTTCATAGTCGGCCGACGCAGCATCGGGTGCCAGCACGGTGAGCGAGCAGTCGTCGAGCATGAACTCGAAGACCCCTTCGATCGTCGCCCGGTCGGCCTCGGTGGCCAGACGGATCTCGAAGCCCAGAAAGCAGGACTCGGGATCGAGCGCCGCCAGATCGGGAATCGCGTCGGTCACCGTATGAATGCCGCGCACTTCGCCCAGCGTGGACAGATATCGGATGAACGACAGCGGATCGAGTCCGTTGCGCAGCGCATCGATGCCCATTCGCAACGAGATGTGCCACACACCACCGGCCGCGGGCACCGATTCGGCGACCAGGCGCGACGGGTCCGCGCCGCCGGACAGCGCCGCCGACGCCAGCCCCTGGCCGAGCGCCGGCGCGCCGCGTTCGCGCAGCGCGCGCAAGGCCTCGCCCAGCGTGAGGCTGGTCTGTGCGACGTCCGGATCCTGGGCGTCAAGCCCGATCTCCGCGAGCAGGCGCTCCATCTGGTCGCGACCCTGCAGCAGCAGCGCCATGGCCTCGTCGCTCAGCGCCAGCTCGCCGCTGCGCATCGATTCGAGCAGGCTCTCGACTTCGTGAGTGAATCGGACCACCGCATCGAACCCGAACAGACCCGCCGTGCCCTTCACGGTGTGCGCAGCGCGGAAGGCGCTGTTGACCGCCTCGGCGTCGGAGGGGTCCTGCTCCATGGTGAGCAGCGCCTGCTCGAACTGGCGCAGCATGTCGCGGGCCTCGTCGAGGAAGCCTTCCCGTGCGACGGCCAGGATGTCTTCGTCCTGGCTCATGGGTGTTCCCTGGTGACGACATCTGAGGACAGCAGGCCCGTCAGGGCAAAACGCCCGAACACGTCGCGCACCGGCGCGCTCGCGTCACGCAATTCGAGCGACTGGCCGCGGGCCGCGACGCTGCGCCGCGCCGCGACCAGCAGCTGGACGCCCGACGAATCGCAGGCCTCGACCGCGGACAAGTCGACGGACATCATTCCGGCATCAATCCATTGCCGCAGCTGCTCGCCCTGCGTCGCGGCGTGCTGGATCGTCAGTTCGCCGCTCAGCCGCCATCCGCCGCTGGCGCCACCCACATCAATCACGGAATCGGACATGATCATCGCCGTCCGTTCAGGGGCACAGCCGCGCGACCGCGTCCACCAGCTGCGACGGCTGGAAGGGCTTGGTGATCCAGGCGCGCACGCCCGCGGCCTTGCCTTCAGCCTTCTTGGAGTCCTGCGACTCGGTCGTCAGCATGATGATCGGCGTGAATTTGTGAATCGGGCTTTCCTTGACCTTGCGAGCGAAGGACAGGCCGTCCATGCGCGGCATGTTGACGTCGCAGACGATCAGGCTCGGCTTGACGTTGCCGATCTTCTCGGATGCGTCGAGGCCGTCGACCGCCTCGACGACCGCATATCCCGCCTTTTGCAGCGCCAGTTTGACGACCGTGCGAAAACTTCCGGAATCGTCCACCACCATGATGGTCTTGCTCATTTGCGTGCGTCCTTTTGCTCGAATCGGATCAGAAGAATTCGACGGCGGCCGTGCGTTCGACGACCGTGGTGTTGTGATGGCTGCTGCGCAGCTCTTCCATCGTGTAGCTGCTCTCCATGCGCTCCAGCCAGAGCGCGGGCGAGCTGGCGGCACCGTCCGGCTCGCCCTTCTGCCAGGCGTTGAAGCGTTCCATGTCCTCGGTGACCGCGTTGAGCATCTGGGTCAGCCGATCCTGCGATTGAAGGCTCATGTAGATCTTCTCGAGGTCGGTCTGAACCTGGCGGCTGGCATCGCGAAGACCGCGCGAAGACCGGGAAATCTCTGTCAGGCTGCCGACCAGCGACACGACCACCTCTCGCGCGCTCTCGCGCGCCTGCAGTTCGATCTCGTCGTCGTCCGTGTCGTGCCGCCGCACATCGGCGACCACCGAAGTCAAGCGCTCCTGCATGGTCTGCACGTGCTTGCCGATGCGGATGCCGGTCTGGCGTGCCTGGCCGGCCAGTGCCCGCACTTCCTGCGCCACCACGCCGAATCCGCCCCCTGCCTGGCCGGCACGGGTCGCTTCGACCGACGCATTCAGAGCCAGCAGATGCGTGGCCCGGCCGATCGACTGCACCTCCTTGCTGAGCAGGACCATCTCGTCCAGCGTCACGGCAAGCGACTGCACCCCTGCAAGCATCTCGTCCTTCATCCGGACCGCCGCGCGCGTGCTGGCCAGCAGCGTGTCGATCTGCGGCTGATGGCGCGCGACCAGTTCGTCGCTGCCGCCCATCTCGATGTGCATCGACACCTTGTCGGCGCCGACCGCCTCATCGAGGTGGGTCGAGACGCGCACGAAGCTCTCCAGCAGCGCCTCGATGCTCTTCTCCGAATGAATCCGTGCGGCCTCGACGTTGCGCTTCCAGACCGGCACCACCTGCTGGGAGAGCTGGCCCGCCTGTGCGGCGGGCGGCTCCTCCGACATCGGGTCGGCCGCGCGCTCCAGGGTGCGCGCAGGCCGGCGCAACACCAGGACGGCTGCCGTCGCGATGGCTGCCATCAGCACGCCGACGGCAAGCCAGCCCGCCTCCTGAACGGCAAGGGCGCCGGCACCCGCCGCAGCCGCACCCAACGGGGCCGCCCACCAGGCGGCGGACCGCGGAGTGGCGGCGGCCCGCGACGGGCGCCCGGGCGGCGAGGCCGCGTTGAGCGAATCAGACGACATGCAGGAACTCTCCGGAACGGGCAGGCGGCACACACGATGGAGCCCGATGGTCATGCGCCGGGGCCGGCGGCGATGCGTCGAAGAAGGCGGCCAAGTCCGCTTATTTCGCCGCTTGACGGACGCAGGGCGCACCTATGATCGGCGAGCCGTCTGTATCGCCGGCCGGACCCGGCGTGTTCAGTCCCGGGCCGACCCGTCACCCCCACTTGCGGAGTTCCATGGATACCCACCTGGCCAGCTCGCCGTCGCCGCCGCCGTCAGCACCGGCCGCCAGCCGATGGCACCGGGTGCTCGAGGCCCTGCGCGGCAGTCGCGAGCTCGCGCGTTACCACGGCATCTGGTCGCCGGGGGTGCGGGGACTGCGCAACATGACCCTGCGTGCCAAGGCGGCGCTGGTGATCGCCTGTCTGGCGATTCCCTTGTCGATGGCGCTCGTTCCCTCGGTTCGCCACGGCCTCGCGCTGGACCATCGGATGGCGCAGGAGAGTTCGGCACTGGCCCAGTACGACGCGCTGGTCCGGCTTTCACAGGCGATCGGCACGCTGCATCGCAAGCTGCACCCGGCCGGCCTGGCCGATCCGGCCACCCCGCTGACGGCGCTGCTGGATCAGGAACGCCTGGCGTTCGATCTGCTGGTGTCGCGCATGGCAGACGCCCGCGAACGGCCGGACCAGCTGGCCCGCGCCATGACCGCCATGTCGGAAGCACGCACCGCCTTCGTGGCCGCGCTGGCCGAGGCGCCGGGTGCACAGGGACGGCAGGCGCGGGTGAGCCAGACGCTGGCGCAATACCGCCAGGGGGCCGAGTTCCTGCGTGACCCTGTCCTGCGTTCGGGCAATCTGCACCAGGGATTCGATCCGCACACCGCCGCCATGCTCGAAGGCGCCGTCCGGTGGCTGCCGCGGCTGCGCGCCACGCTGCAGGATCTGACGCTCGATGGCGCAGTGCTGATGGCCGACGAAGATCGCCGAGCCCGCGCGGCGCGCGTCAACGACCTGGCCGTCGAAGCCCGGGTGCTCGACAGCCTGACCCGTTCGGCGCTGGACTACGCGGTCGCGCTCGGCCTGCTCGATGCCCAGCACGCCGCCGACCGCCTGAACGTGGTCAAGCGCCACCACGAGAGCACCGCCAATCTGCTGCGTCTCGCGGCCAGCGACAAGACGAGCGCCGAGGCGGCCGCGCAACGCAGCGAGGGCGCCCTGGTGCGCACGGCCTTCATCACCAGCGGACTGCAGGCGATTGCCGCCTGTGACGCGCTCGAGACGGACAGCATCATGCGCCTGACCGGACAGGTCACGGCCAGCCATCGCGCGGTCCGCGCAGACCTCGGCTGGAACGCCACGCTGCTGCTGTTTTTCGTGGCCCTGTCGACCTATCTGATGGTCTGCATCTACAAAGTGGTTGGCGGCGGGCTGCAGACCCTGTGCGAACAGGTCGGCGAACTCGGCCGCGGCAACCTGACCATCCGCCCGCGGGGGCATGGCACCGACGAGATCGGCCAGGCGCTGTCCTCGCTGGGGGCCTCGGCCAGACAGATGTCGGAGCTGTTCGAAGCGGTGACGCAGGGGGTCGCGGCCGTATCGCACGCCTCGCGCGAGGTGGCCATCGGCAATGCCGGCCTGTCCGGACGCACCGGCAGCATCCGCGGCTCGATCGAGGACGTCTCGCAAAAGGCGCAGTCGTTCTCGAACGCGATGGACGTCTGCGGCTTCGAGGTCCAGCAGGCCGCCGAACATGCCCGTGCGATGCGCGCCGACGCGCAGCGCAGCCGCAAGGCCATCAGCGGGCTGCGCGACCGGATGCACTCGCTGCAGACCCGAAGCAACGAGATCCGCCAGGTCGTCGGCCTGGTCGAAACGGTTGCCTATCAGACCAAGCTGCTCTCGCTGAACGCCTCGATCGAGGCGGCCCGCGCGGGCGCTGCCGGAAAAGGCTTTGCCGTGGTGGCGCAGGAGGTGCGGCTGCTTGCCAAGCGCAGCGAGGATGCGGCCCACCGGATCGACTCGATCGTGCGCGGCTCGGTCCAGGACATCGAGGAAGGCTGTCTGATGACCGACCGTGCAGTCGAGGCCGTTCGGCAGACCGATGAAAAAGTCGAGGCGGTCAACCGGATCATGGACGAGATCGTCCGCCTGACCCGGGAGAGCCTGACCGAATCACAGGACGTGGTGCGGATCAGCCGCGACGTCGAGGAGGCGGCCCAGGGCAATGCGCGACTGGTGGATCAGCTGTCCGATGCGTCGGCCGGTCTGCGCGACCAGGGCGACACGCTCAAGCGTTCGGTTCAGCACTTCGTGTTCGGTTGATTCGGGAAAGACTCTGACGATGGCAATCGACGTTCAATCCCGGTCGGCTGCGCCTGCTTCAAGCCGCGGCCGTTCCATCAACCGACTGCTGCGGCCCGGAATGCGGCTGATGAGCCGGCTGCGGCTGCCGGCCAAGCTCGGGCTGCTTGCCGGTGTGCTGCTGGTGCCGCTGATGCTGATGACGGCCCATGTCATTTCATCGGCCCGCCAGGAGCTCGCGGTGCTGGCCGGCGATCAGCAGGGCGCGCGCCTGGTGCGAGACGCGCTGGAGCTGAGCGCGGCGATCGACGACCACCGAACACTGACGCACCGTGCGCAATCGGGCGAACCGGCCCTCGGTCCGGCCCTGCAGACGGCGCGCGTGCGGCTTGGCGCATCGCTCAACGCGCTGGATGCGGCAATCAGCGCCGCGCCCGCCTTCCAGCTGACCGAGCCGTGGCAGGCCGTGCGGGCTCGCATCGACATGCTGGTGCGCGACAAAGTGCCCGGCGGACGTGCTGCGGCACTGAGCTTCCATGGCGAACAGGTCGAGCAGGTGCGCCGCCTGACCCTGCTGGCCGCAGAACGTTCAGGACTGCTGCTCGACTCCTCCCCGGCAGTCCATTTCCTGGTCGATCTGTCGGTCAACACCATGATCCCCTGGGTGGACCGGCTCGGTCAGGCCACTGCCGCGGGCGGCGGTCTGCTGATGCGCGGGGACGCCACGCGAAGCGAGAAGACGGAGATGCGCGCCCTGGCCGCAGCCGGACAGCGGCAGCTCGACACGGTCGCGTCGAAGGCAGCCGCGCTGATTCGCGCCGGCGTGGCCCTCCCTTCTAGCTGGGACAGCGCCCGCGTGAGCGCCGAGCAGTTCATCAACCAGACCGAGCGGATCTTCGGCGCCGAGGCGCTGGTCGGTGAACCGGAACCTAATCTGCGAGCGGGGAATCAGGCGAGCAGCTCGGCGATCCGCTTCGGGCAGGACAGCCTGGACCTGCTCGACGAACGCCTGAATCACCGCCTGACCGCGCTGCGCACAGACGTGGCGATCCAGGCCGCCGTGCTCCTGCTCTGCATCGCCGCCATCGCCTATCTGCTGCTGGCGTTCCATCGCAGCTTTTCAGAGTCGCTGCGCCGCGTCACGGCCTGCATGGACGCGATGGCCGCGGGCGACCTGTCGCAGCCGATACGGATTGAAGGCAGCGATGAACTGGCGCGGGTCGGTGCGCAGCTCGAAGCCATGAGCGCGACCCTGTCGCGTCTCGTCGCCGAGATCCGAAGCAGCGCCGTGCGGGTTGGCGAAGCAGGCCAGGCGGTCGCCGTGCAGGGGCAGTCGCTGTCGCAGCGCACCGAACGGCAGGCCGGCAGCCTGCGCGAGTCGGTGGACACGGTCGGGCAGCTCGGCGCCGCGGTGGCCAGCACCGCGCAGGCCACCGCGTCGCTGGACGACATCACCACCTCGCTGCGCCAGCATGCCGAACTCGGCACGCAGGCGATGCGCGAGACCGTCGAGTCGATCGGCGCGCTTCAGGACACCACGCGCCGGGTCTCGGAGATCAATGGCGTGATCGATGAGATCGCGTTCCAGACCAATCTGCTGGCCCTGAATGCGGCCGTCGAGGCGGCACACGCGGGTGAATCGGGCAAGGGCTTTGCCGTCGTCTCGGCCGAGGTGCGCCAGCTTGCCCAGCGCTGCGGCGAGGCGGCCGGCGAAATCCGCGACCTGATCGGTCGCACGATCGAGCAGACCGATGTATCGGCCATGCGCGTGCACGACGTCAGTATCGCGCTCGACTCGGTCGTCAGCGGCATCAGCGACGTGGCCGATCGCCTGCGCGGCATCGCCGGGTCCAGCGCCCAGCAAAGTGCCGGCCTGACCGAAGTCTCGCGCGGCGTGCAGGGCCTGGACGAGATCACCCGCCAGAACGCCGAGATGGTGGACGCCTCGGCCCGTTCCTCGCAGGCTCTGGTGTTCCAGGCAGCCGCGCTGGGCGCCTCGGTCGCCTCGATCCGACTGCGTCACGGCAGCGCCGACGAGGCGCTCGCCCTTGTGCGACGCGCGATTGCACGCGTCGGCGAAGCCGGCTGGCAGAACGCGGCACGCGAGCTCACCGACCCGGATGGCGGCTTTCGCGACCGCGACATGGCGGTCTATGCCATCGACCTCGAAGGCCGTGTGCTGGCCTACAGCGCCCGCCCCGAATGGGTGGGCCGGATGGTTCACGACCTGCCCGGCATCAGCTCGACCATGGCCGACCGCTTTCTGGCCGCCGCCCTCGCCGCCAGCGAGCAGGGCGAAGGATGGGCCGAATACGACTGGGCCGACTTCGACACCGGCGCACCCGCCCGCAAGACGGCCTTCGTCGCGCGAGTGGGCGACGAGGCGCTGGTCGGTTGCGGTGTCTTCCGCGTCGCCGCCGGTATCGCACACTGAAACCGACCACGGCCATCGTGCGGGGATCGGACCGCGGCTGAATCGGCACACAAGGACCGCCCAGCGGATTGGGCTAAGATCGACGGGCCCCTGGAAGGCCGTGCGCGGCAATCGCCGAACGGTGCTTCCACCGACGATCCGACGCCAGGAGATTCCCGCATGACCGTCAAGACTGCACCTGCCAAGGCGGTGCCCGTCGCCACGCCCACGACCCGGCCCTTCTGGGAAGGCACCAAGGCGGGCGAGCTGCGACTTCAGCAATGCAATGACTGCAGCCACCACTTCCTCTACCCGCGCATCCGCTGCCCGAAGTGCGGATCGGCCAGCACCACCTGGGTGAAGGCCAGCGGCAAGGCGAAGCTCTACTCCTTCGTCATCAATCACTTTCCGGCTCCGGGCTGGGAAGGCGAGGTGCCGTACGTCATCGCGATGGTTCAGCTCGCCGAGGGCCCGCGCATGATGTCCAGTCTGGTCGGCATACCGCCCGATCCGGCAAAGCTCGTGCTCGACATGCCGCTGCAAGTCACCTTCCAGCCGCGCGGCGACATGATGCTGCCTGTGTTCCAGTCCGCCGGGAGCGCCGCATGAAGCCCGCTGTCATCGCCTTCGCCGGCGCCGCCGAGACCGACATCGGCGCCCTGCCCCAGTACTCCGAACTCGATCTACGTGCCGACGCCGCGCACCACGCGCTGGCCGATGCAGGCCTCACGCTGGCCGATGTCGACGGCATCACCAGCGCGGTCGAGTCGCCGATCGACGTCGCCCACTACCTGGGCATCACCCCCAGCTGGTACGACGGCACCTCGGTGGGCGGCTGCTCGTTCCTCGTTCATGTGCGCCACGCGGCTGCCGCCATCCGGGCCGGGCTTTGCACCACCGTGCTGGTGCTCCATGGCGAGTCGGGCCGATCACGGGTCGGGTCGATTCCGCGGGCGCGCCCCGCCTACGGCATGCTGGGCCAGTTCGAACTGCCCTACGGCGCCTTCGCGCCGCCCAACATGTTCACGATGCCGGTCATGCGCTACCTGCACGAGACCGGCACCACCCACGAGCAGCTCGCCGAGGTCGTCGTGGCGCAAAGCCACTGGGCCGCCGGCAATCCGCGCGCGAGCCGCAACAAGCTGCTGACCGTCAAGGACGTGATGGATTCGCCGCTGATCGCGTATCCGTTCCACAAGCTCGAGTGCTGTGTCGTCACCGACGGGGGCGGGGCCCTTGTCATCACCACCGCCGAGCGGGCGCGCAACCTCAAGCGGGCCGATTCACCGGTCTATCTGCTCGGCTCGGGCGAGGCCTGCGACAGCCCGATGGTCTCGATGATGGACGACCCCACCTCGTCCAAGGGGTTCCGCCTGGCGAGCCGGGCGGCGTTTGCCGAAGCCGGCATCAAGCATGCCGATGTCGATCACCTGATGATCTACGACGCCTTTGCGCATTTGCCCTTGTACGGGCTCGAGGACATGGGCTTCGTGGGCCGTGGCGAGGCCGGCGCCTTCATCCAGGCCGGCCACACCCGGCCGGGCGGCAAGCTGCCGCTGAACACCAACGGCGGCGGCATCCTGTACACGCACACCGGCATGTACGGCATGTTCGCGATCCAGGAAGCGGTGCGCCAGCTGCGCGGCGAGGCCTACAAGCAGGTCGACGGCGTGAAGACCAGCGTGGTCCAGGGCGTGGGCGGCATGTTCACCGCCGCGGCCACACTGGTCCTGTCCAATCTGCTGCCCTGAACGGAGCCCCACGATGAACTTCGATTTCTCCGACGACCTCAATCAGCTGCGCGAGCAGGCGCGTCGTTTCCTGAAGGACCAGTCGCCGACCAAGGCCGTGCGGGCCATCCTCGAAGGTCAGGACACCTACGACCGGGCGCTCTGGAAGGGCATGGCCGAGCTCGGCTGGCTCGGCGCCGCGGTGCCCGAAGCTTATGGCGGTGCCGAACTCGGGCACGAGGGGCTGTGCGTGCTGGCTGAAGAGGTGGGTCGCGCCATCGCGCCGGTGCCCTTCAGCTCATCGGTCTATCTGGCCACCGAGGCGCTGCTGGCCTGCGGCGCCGAAAGCCAGCGCGAACGCTGGCTCCCCGCCATGGTCAAGGGCAGCGCCATCGGCTGCTTCGCGCTCGCCGAAGGGCTGGGCAATCCGGCGCCCGGCCTCGTCAAGGCCCGCGTCGAGAACGGCCGGCTCACCGGCGACAAGTGGCCGGTCAGCGATGGCGACATCGCCGATTTCGCGGTCGTCGTCGCCAAGGATGCGGGCGGCACGGTCGGTCTGTACCTGGCGGAGCTCAATGCGGGCGGCGTTTCGCGCTCGACCCTGAAAAGCGTCGATCCCTCGCGCAACCAGTCGCGCATCCGCTTCGACAATGCCGCCGTGCAGCCGCTGGGCGACGGCGCGCAGGGCTGGTCCGCGGTCGAGCGGCTGCTCGACCGGGCAGCCGTCCTGATGGCCTTCGAACAGGTGGGCGGCGCCAATGCCAGCCTCGACATGGCGGTGGCCTACGCCAATGAACGCTTTGCCTTCGGGCGGCCGATCGGATCGTTCCAGGCCATCAAGCACAAGCTGGCCGACGTCTATATCGCCACCGAACTGGCCCGCTCCAACTCTTACTACGGCGCCTGGGCACTGGCCACCGATGCGCCCGAACTGGCCCTTGCGGCGGCCACCGCGCGTGTCGCCGCCTCCGATGCGTTCTATCTGGCCGCCAAGGAGAACATCCAGACGCACGGCGGGATGGGCTTCACCTGGGAGATGGACTGTCACCTGTTCTATCGGCGGTCCAAGCTGATGGCCGTGCAACTGGGCAGCAATCCGTACTGGAAGAACCGCCTGGTCAATCTGTGGGATGCCCAGGCCGCCTGAACGCAGCGAACAAAGGGAACGATCATGGATTTCAACGACACCCCCGAAGAAGCGGCATTCCGGGCCGAGGCACGTGCCTTCCTGGACGCCAACGCCACCCGCAAGAAGCCCAACGAACCGGCGCAGCGTTCGCGCTACAACGAAGGCCCCGAGGCGCTGGCCCAGTCGAAGGCCTGGCAGGCCAAGAAGGCGGCCGCCGGCTTTGCCGGCATCACCTGGGACCCGCAGTGGGGCGGGCGCGGTGGCACCTCGATCCAGCAGGTCATCTGGAACCAGGAAGAGGCCAACTACAACGTGCCGCGCGGCCACTTCGAAATCGGCCTGGGCATGTGTATCCCGACGATGATGCATTACGCCCGGCCCGAGCAGCTCAAGCGTTATGTGGGCCCGGCACTGCGTGGCGAAGAGATCTGGTGCCAGCTGTTCTCCGAGCCTTCGGCCGGCTCGGACCTGGCGGGCCTGCGCACCCGCGCCGTGCGCGATGGCGACGACTGGGTCATCAACGGCCAGAAGATCTGGACCTCCGGCGCGCACTACTGCGACTACGGCATTCTCATCACGCGCACCGATCCGAACGCGCCCAAGCACGCCGGCCTGACGATGTTCTTCCTCGACATGAAGACGCCCGGCGTCGAAGTGCGGCGCATCAAGCAGATCTCCGGCACATCGAACTTCAACGAGGTGTTCTTCACCAACGTGCGCCTGCCCGATTCGCAGCGCCTGGGCGCGGTGGGCGGCGGCTGGAAGGTCTCGCTGACCACGCTGATGAACGAGCGCCTCGCAGTGGGCCAGGCGCCCGGTCCGGACAGTGCCGACATCCTGCAACTGGTCCGCGGCCTGACCATCGACGGTGAGCCGGCGCTGGCCAACGCGGCCGTGCGCGATCGGCTCGCCGACTGGTACGTGAAGACCGAGGGACTGAAATACACGCGCTTTCGCAGCATCACGGCGCTGTCGCGCGGCCAGACACCGGGGCCCGAAGCGTCGATCACCAAGACGGTCAGCGCGACCAAGCTGCAGGAGATCGCCTCGTTCGGCATGGATCTGCTCGGTCAGGCGGGCGCCATCATGGAACCCGACTCCATTCCCGCGCAAGGCTGGTTCCAGGAGGCGCTGCTGTACGCACCGGGCATGCGCATCGCCGGCGGCACCGACGAGATCCTGCGCAACATCATCGCCGAACGGGTGCTCGGAATGCCGGCCGATGTGAGGGTCGACAAGGACCTGCCGTTCTCTGAACTGCCCAAGGGCGCTGCCAAATGAAGACCTGGCAGATCGGCGATGTGAAGATCACACAGGTGGTCGAATCCGGCGGCATCCCCACTTCGGGGCTGTTCTTCTTCCCGGTGGCCAATCCGGAGTTCGTCCGCAAGTACTCCTGGCTGAAGCCTCACTTCGCCAACGAGGAGGGCAAGCTGTTCGCATCGGTGCACGCCTTCATCATCGAGTCGCAGGGCCGGCGCGTCATTGTCGACACCTGCGTGGGCAACGACAAGAGCCGGCGGGTCAAGGGCTGGAACCGGCTGCAGACCCCGTTCCTCGAGAACCTTGCCAAGGCCGGTTATCCGGCCGAGTCCATCGACACGGTCATCTGCACGCATCTGCATGTCGATCACGTCGGCTGGAACACCCGTCTGGTCGATGGCCGATGGGTGCCGACCTTCCCGAACGCGCGCTACCTGTTCGGCCGGATCGAATGGGATCACTGGTCCAACGAGCCGCTGGGCGAGAACGACGACGACATCGTGGGCGACTCGGTGCGCCCGATCGTCGACGCGAAACTTGCCGATCTCGTCGAGATGGATCATCGGCTGACCGACGAAGTCTGGCTCGAACCGACCCCCGGCCACACTCCGGGCCACGTCAGCGTGCGGATCGAGTCGCAAGGCCAGCATGCGGTGATCACCGGCGACCTGATGCACCATCCCATTCAGTGCACGCTGCCCGACATGCGCAACAATTTCGACAGCGACCCCGAGGCCGCCCGCCAGACGCGCCGCGAGTTCCTCACGCGCTATGCCGATCGGCCGGTGCTCGTGCTGGGCACGCACTTCGCACCGCCCACCGGCGGCTGGATCGTCAAGGCCGGCGATGCATGGGAGTTCGACGTCAACCAGCGCACGCCGGCGCCATGAACACGCCGGTCATCATCGAGGCCGCGCTGAACGGGGCGACGCCCCGGCGGATGAACCCGCGCGTGCCGATCACGCCCGAAGAAGTCGCAGCCGACGCGCTGGCCTGCCTTGATGCAGGCGCGTCCTTCATCCACAACCACACCGGCGACCTGGTGCTCGGGGGCAGCGGCATTCACGATCCGCAGCCATATCTGGACGCCTGGCGGATCATCCTGGCGGCGCGACCCGACGCCCTGCTCTACCCGACCATGGCCGGTGGCGGCCCGCATGTGACGATCGAGGCGCGCTACGCGCACATCGTGGCACTCGCGCGCGCCGGCGTGCTGGCGCAGGGACTGGTCGACCCGGGCACGACCAACTTCGGACGCGTCGATGAGACCGGTCGCCCGCGCCCCGACGACATCGTCTACCAGAACACCTATCGCGATTCGGTGTACATGGTCGAGACCTGCCGAGAACTGGGGGTGGGCCTGTCGATCTCGATCTTCGAGCCGGGCTTTCTTCGCTTCATCCTTGCCTATCACGCGGCTGGCGCATTGCCGGCCGGGGCGATGGTCAAGCTGTATTTCGGCGCCGGCAAGACGCTGTTCGGACTGCCGCCCACTCGGGCCAGCCTGGACGCCTATCTCGACATGCTCGAGGGCACGGGGCTGCCGTGGCTGGTCTCGGCGCAAGGCGGCGATGTGGTGGCCTGCGGCCTGGCGCGCCTGGCGCTGGAACGCGGCGGACATCTGCAGGTCGGACTGGAACCCTCCGCCGACCGCACCCGCAGCAACGTCGAACTGGTTCGCGAGGCGGTCGCTCTGGCGGCCAACATCGGCCGGCTGGTGGCCGATTGCAAAACCGCGGCGCGGATGCTGGCACTGCCCGGTCGCTGAGACCACTGCGTCAGGTCTCCGGGGCAGGGGCGCGCTCGCGGGCAGCCGCGCGCTGCGTCGGCGCCAGCGCTCAGTCGGTGCCCGCCTCATCGTGCCGATACGGCGGCAGTTCGGCGCCACAGTCCCGGCAGAATCGTGCGCTGGCCAGATGCCCCTCGCTCAGGCATTCGTGGCACACGCGCGTCGTCGTTTCGCGCGGCGCCTTCTGGGCAGTGAACTCGGCGCTGACGATGCCGGTCGGCACGGCCAGGGTTCCCCAGCCGATCAGCATCATCACCGAGGCGATCAGCCGTCCGAGATCGGTCCTGGGCGTGATGTCGCCGAAGCCCACCGTCGTCATCGTGGTGATTGCCCAGTACACGCCCACCGGGATGCTGGTGAAGCCGTGCTCGGCGCCTTCGACCACGTACATCAGCGTGCCCATCACCAGCACGACCATCATCACGAACGCAAGAAAGACAAAGATCTTGCGTCGTGAGGCCGACAGCGCGCGACCCAGTGCGCCGAACTCGGCCACGTAGGCGCCCAGCTTGAGAATCCGGAAGATCCGCAGCAGCCGCAGCACCCGCACGTCGATCAGCGCATGCAGACCCGGGACGAGCACCGCGAGATAGGTGGGCAGCAGGGCCAGCAGATCGATCAGGCCATAGACGCTGAGCGCGTAGCGCAGCGGGTGACGCACGCACAGCAGGCGCGCGACATACTCGACGGTGAACAGCAGCGTGAACCCCCATTCCAGGATCGTGAACCAGCCGCCGAAGCGGGCATGCACACCACTCATGCTGTCCAGGATCACCACCGCGATGCTCGCCACGATCACCCAGATCAGCGCCAGATCGAACAGCCGCCCCGCGCGGGTGTCCGCCTCGAAGATGATCGTGTGCAGGTCCAGTCGCCAGCCCTGCAGTGGCCGGCCGAACCGCACGGACGGATCGGCCGGCATAGGCACGCGGCGTGGACTGGGGGCAGTCCTGGACTCTACGGGATCACCGGCCATGTCGGCTCACTGCTGGGGAAAGGTGCGCCGGAGTATCGGCGCGGGATGCGCGAGGGGTCAACTGGAGGTGCGCGGAAGTCCCCGGACCACCGCGGGGAATGCGGGCGGGCGGCGCGGCGTCCGGTGGCAAACTGGCGCGCTATGCGAAAACGTCTCGGACTCTATCTTGCGCTCGCACTGGCCTTGCTCGTGCTGCTGCCCCTTGCGCTGCTGGTCCTGGCGATCGAGCACGCACCCGAGGCCGGCGTGCCGCCACGAATCACCGTGGCCGATCTGGAGCGGGCCAAGCAGTTGCTGAAGGCTTATGACCCGCGTCAACTCGCCCCCGGCGAGACCCGCGAGGTCGCCATCTCGCAACGCGACATGGACCTGGCGCTCCCGCATCTGGTCGCGCGCCTGCGCCGGGCACCAGTGCGGGCGGTCAGCATCGAGCTCGGCGAGCGGGCGGCATGGTTGCAGCTCGGTCTTGCGGTGCCCGCGACTGCGCTGGGCAATGCGGTCAACATCGGCGTCCGCATGGCCTCGCAAGAGGGGCAGCTGGCGGTGACGGGTGCGCGCGTGGGGCGGATACCGGTGCCGGGGTGGCTGGCGCAGGCGGCGCTTGGTCTGGCCGAACCGCGGATCGGCCATCCCGCCCTGATCGCGACAGTGCGCGAACTCTATGCCACAACCAGCGCCTGGTCGATCAGACCCCAGGAGGTGCGCTTCACGATGGTCGCCCGTCCGGATCTGGCGCACCGTCTGGAAGCGCGCGGCCGCGACCTGCTGCTGCCGGCCGACGAACGTGAACGGATTTCGCGCTACCTGCACCATGCGAACGCACTGGGCGCCGCCCGCCCGTCCACGGCCCGCTCGCTGGTGCCGATGGTGCGCGACATGGTGGCCATGGCGGCGGCGCGCACGACGCGGGGACACGATCCGCGGGCCGAGAACCGGGCCGCCATGATGGCGCTGGCGATCTACGCGGTGGGTCGCCCGGACCTGGCCTCCCGTGTGCTTGGCACGGCGCCTACCCGCGCCTTCGAGCATGCCGTGACGCTGCGCTCGCGCCCGGATCTGGCCCAGCACTGGCTGGTGTCTGCGGTCATCGCCCTCGAATCGGACGGGCGGACCGCCGATGTGGTCGGCGTCTTCAAGGAGGTGCTCGATTCCCGCGGCGGATCGGGATTTTCGTTCGCCGACCTCGCAGCCGATCGTGCCGGGGTTCGCTTCGGCGAGATGGCGGTGGCCGATCCGGCCGGCTGGCAGCTTCGCGTGGCCGCGCTTGCCGCGGAATCCGACGTGATGCCGGCGATCGACCGGCTGCCCGAGGGGCTGCAGGAGCCGGAATTCCAGCGGCGGTTCCGCGAACGCGACAACGACGCTTATGCGCAGGTGCTCGCGGTCATCGAACAGCGGATCGACCGCTGCGCATTCTTCGCCCGACGGCCGGGCTGAACCCCGAGCGGTCCGCACCGGCGCGCGGGGCACCCGTTTCATGTCTCGTCGCATCGCGCCGGCGCTGCGACGATCTCGGTCTACACTCGGCGGATCAATCCCCGAGGAGATGACATGCCCGAATATTGCAAAGTCGAACGCGAAGGCCACCTGACCATCGTCACCCTGAATCGTCCCGACGTCATGAATGCGCTGCACTATCCGGCGCATCTCGAGCTCGAGCAGGTGTGGAACACATTCGACGCCGACCCCGAGCAGTGGGTCGCGATCGTCACCGGTGCCGGTCCGCGCGCATTCAGCGCCGGCAACGACCTCAAGTTCCAGGCCGCCGGTGGCAAGAAGGGCTTCGTGGCCAGCGGCTTTGCCGGTCTGACGTCGCGCCACAACATGAACAAGCCGGTGATCGCAGCGGTCAACGGCGTGGCGATGGGTGGGGGCTTCGAGGTTGCACTGGCCTGCGACATCATCATCGCCGCCGCCAACGCAAAGTTTGCGCTGCCCGAGCCGCGCGTCGGCCTGGCCGCACTGGCCGGCGGCGTGCACCGCCTGCCGCGCACCATCGGCCTGAAACGGGCCATGGGCATGATGCTGACCGGCCGCCATGTGTCGGCCAGGAAGGCTACGAGCTGGGCTTCGTGACCGCGCTCGCCGCCGAAGGCGAAGCCGTCAACGAGGCGCGCAAGTGGGCCGCCCAGATCCTCGAATGCTCGCCGATGTCCATCCGCGCCACCAAGCAGGCGGC
>DAONCJ010000013.1:0-19886 GCA_035401985.1 Burkholderiaceae bacterium
CGGCGGGGTCGAAGACGATGATCGGCGTGTCGCCTTCGCGGCTGATCCGCGCGCGTACCTTCATGCCGATGCGCACCGCGTCGGGCGCGATGTTCTCGACCCGGCTCATCATCCGCGGCCCCTCGGCCAGGTCGATCAGGGCCAGGTTGTAGCTGGGCGTGGGCGCGCGCTGGCGCATCACGGTGGTCGCGTAGACGGTGCCCTCGCCGCTGGCCGGCACCCACTCGAGGTCGGTGGCGCCGGTGCGCGGCTCGGCCACGCGCGGGTAGTACACGTAGGCGCCGCTGGAGCGGCTGCGCTGGATCATGAAGCGGCCCTGTGACAGGTGCTCGAGATAGTCCTGCTCGGGGCGAGTCTGGGGGGCCGTGGCCGTGTCGGACATGGTCGTTTCTCCAAGGGAATGGCTGCGCAGATTATGCGGCTGACGGGTCGGATCGAGCTGCGCCACCGGCGCCCGGCGATCGCAGGCAATGCCGGAATCGGCACGGCGTGTTAACTAGCCCGACAATTCCATCCGCCTGCAGCGGATCGCCTTCCGGTTGTTCCGGACGTCCTGCTAACCCTTGACGCAGACCACCTGCTTCAAGGTGTGCACCACCTCGACCAGATCGGCCTGCGCGGCCATCACCGCATCGATGTCCTTGTAGGCGGCAGGGGTCTCGTCGATCACGTCCATGTCCTTGCGGCATTCGACCCCGGCCGTGGCCGCGCGGTGATCGGCCAGCGTGAAGCGGCGCTTGGCCTCGCCGCGGCTCATCGCACGGCCGGCGCCGTGCGAGCAGCTCTCGAAGCTGTCGGGATTGCCCTTGCCGCGCACGATGAAGCTGCGCGCGCCCATGCTGCCCGGGATGATGCCCAGCTGGCCGGCCCGCGCGCTGACGGCGCCCTTGCGCGTCACGTAAACGTCGTGGCCGAAATGCCGCTCCGTCTGCACGTAGTTGTGGTGGCAGTTCACCGCCTCGAGATGCGACCGGAACGGTACGCGGATGACCGAGCGGGCGGCCTCGATGACGCGGCCCATCATCACCTCGCGGTTGAGGCTGGCGAAGCGCTGGGCCCAGCCCACCGCACGCACGTAGTCGCCGAAGTAGCGGCTGCCCTCATCGAAATACGCCAGGTCGCGGTCGGGCAGCTGCGCGTTGCTGCGCAGGGCTTCTTCACGAGCGAGACCGATGAAGGTGGTGCCGATGAAGTTGCCCACGCCGCGCGAGCCCGAGTGCAGCATGAACCACACGCTGCCCGACTCATCCAGGCACACCTCGATGAAATGGTTGCCGGTGCCCAGCGTGCCCAGGTGCTTGCGGTTGTTTGTCCTTTCGAGCTTCGGGTAATTGCGGCACAGCGCGGTGAACTCCGGCGCCAGTGTCGACCAGGCTCTGTCCACCGATTCAGGCACCTTGTCCCAGGCGCCCGGGTCGCGCGCGCCGGGCTTGCGCCCATGCGGCACCGCCCGTTCGATGGCCGAGCGCAGCGGCGCCAGGTTGTCGGGAAGATCGCTGGCGGTCAGCGTCGTCTTGCAGGCGATTATGCCGCAGCCGATGTCCACGCCCACCGCCGCCGGAATGACCGCGCGCCGGGTGGCGAGCACCGTGCCCACGGTGGCGCCGATGCCCCAATGCACGTCGGGCATCGCGGCGATGTGCCTGAAGACGATCGGCAGGCGGGCCACATTGGCCAGCTGTTGGCGGGCTTCTTCCTCGACCGGCACGCCGCGTGTCCACGACTTGACGGGGACGCCGCCGGGGGTGTCTTCATGGAGGTGGGTACTGGTCATTCGTTCTCCTCCGATAAGCTAGCACGCCACGTCGCGGCATCGCCGCCCGCCCACATCCTCCGTGCGCCCTTCACTTCTGCCGGTGCCCCATGCCACATGACCCATCCACAGCCCGCCTTCTGGACCCGCGCGGCGAACTCGTCCTTGCGCGACCCGCGCTGGCCCGCCGCCCGGACGCCGCCGCTCTGTCAGCCGGCACCCTGCTCTTCTACGACAACACCAAGCTGGACGTCGGCCAGTTCGGGCTGCTTTTGCCGACGCTGAAGGAAGGCCTTGCGGCCCGCGGCATCACCCGCTTCGTCGACGAGCGCCTGACCATCCGGGGCACGTCGGGCAACGATCTCGACGCCATGTCGCGCAGGTTCCAGGCCCTGGGTGTGTGCGCCGCGGTGATCGCGCTGGCCGACATGGGTGTCAGTCCTGCGATGGTGGCGCTGACGGTGGCGATGGAGCGCCTGGGTATTGCAACGGTGTGCCTGACCGCCGGCCCGGGTTCTCGGCTGGCGCGCGCGCATGCGCATTACCGGGCCGGTCAGCTGTGCCTGCTGCCCTACGACATCCACCCCGGCACCCCGGCATCGACGATCCGCCAGCTGGCGCAGGACAGCGTCGGGCGCCTGCTGGACATGCTCACCGCGCAGGGGCCCGAGCTCCAGACGCTGGCGGCGGTCGACCACGACGTCGATGCGCTGCCTGCGCAGGCCGATGGTCTGCTGCCTCATGATCCGCAGGACCTGTCGGCCAGCGGCGAGCTTGATCTCGACGCCGTGCACAACCGCTTCGAGCGCCTGCACCTGGGCGACGCCCTGCCCTTCGTGCCGCCCACGCCGGCCCGCTACGAGGCGATGCGTGCGTACTGCCCCGTCGATCCCGGCGAGGTGATCCTGCGCGACATTGGTCCCAGCGGCACGCCGCTGCGGGTGCGCGAGGCGCTGATCGCCGCGGTGATGGCCGGCTGCCGGCCGAACATGGTGCCGATCCTGCTGACCGCGCTGCGGGCCATCGCGACGCCCGCCTACGGTCTGCGGCAGGCGATCACCACCTCGTTCAGCGGCGGTCACTTCGTGCTGGTGAGCGGCCCGATCGCGCAGCAAGTGGGCGTGCATGGCGGTCAGGGTTGTCTGGGGCCGGGATTCCGCGCCAATGCGGCCATTGGCCGGGCGGTGAATCTGGCGCTGATCAACGTCTGCCGTTCGGTGCCTGGCAAGGCGGATCTGGCCTGTCTGTCTTCGCCCGCCGAAACCGGCTACTGCATGGCCGAAGATCCGACGCTCTCGCCCTGGCCGACGATGAATCAGGAGCGCTTCGACGCCGGCGCCACCTGCGTGATGACACTCAAGGCCGAGCCACCGCATGCCCTGATGGACTTCGCCAGCGACAATGCGCAAAGCCTGATGGGAACCATCCGCGATGCGTGCACCACGCTGGCCAGCAACAACGCCTATGTGCCCGGCTGCCTGGTGCTGGTGCTGACGCCCGATCACGCCAGCCTGCTGGCCGATGCCGGCTATGACAAGGCTCGGCTGCGCCGCGAGATCCACGAATCGGTGAAGACTCCGATCGCGCTGCTGAAAGGTCGGGGCATCGTTGGCCTGAGCTTCACCGATGACGGCGACGGCTGCCAGCGCGTCACCCGAACGCCCGACGATGTCGCGGTGGTGGTGGCCGGCGGCAAGGGCGGACATTCGGCGGTGATCCTGCCCTGGTCGCTGCACGCCGACCCGATCCACGAATTGGTGCGGCTGCCTGATGGGCAGGCCGCCCGGGACATCGAGGCGTTCCGGCGGGCTTAGCCGACAGCGCGCCGGACTGCGTCAGGCGGCCGGTTTTCGCGTGCTTGGAGTTCAGCCCGCCTTCGCGTACTTGCCCGTCAGTTGAGGGGTCAGCCCCTCCAGCCCCTTCTGCTCGCGCTCCAGCCGGGTCTCGCGCGCCCAGGTGCGCTTCAGGTCATCGCGCACCTTGATGCTCAGGCGGCCCATGCCTTCGCACTCCAGCTCGACCGTATCGCCGTCCTGAATTGCCGACAGGCCCCGGTGGTTGGTGCCGGTGGCGATGATGTCGCCGGGCTCGAGGTCGTGGATCGACGTGACCCATTCGATGCAGCGCGCGATCTTGTGCGCCATGTCGTCGGTGTTGAAGTTCTGCTTGAGCTCGCCGTTGACCCACAGCTTGACCTGCAGCTTCTGGGGGTCGGCCACTTCGTCGGCGGTCACCAGGAAGGGCCCGATCGGCGCAAAGGTGGCGCGCGACTTCATCTGGTAGAAGACGTTGTTGGGCGGCACCACGCCGCGCGCCGAGCCGTCGATGAAGTTCGTGTAGCCGAACACGTATTCCATCGCACGTGCGGCGGGCACCTTGCTGGCCGGCTTGCCGATCACGATCGCCAGCTCGGCCTCGCCTTCGAACACGCTGGCCGCCATGTCGGGCAGCACCATCGTGCCGCCGGGCCCGATGATGCAGCCGGGCGACTTGTGGAAGGCATTGATCGGCGACGGTTCGGAGCGCGTGCCGTCTTCCATGTAGTTGACCGCCATGCAGTCGATGTTCACCGGTTTGGGCAGCGGTGCCCGCAGGGTGACCTGCGACAGCGGCACGCCTTTGCCTGCGACCACGGCCTTTTCGATCGGCGCGCGATAGTCGGCCCAGCGCGCGATCAGCCCGTTCATCAGGTCGCCCGGACCGGTGTGCGGGATGGCCTGGACGACGTCGGTCACGTCGACGACCTGGTCGCCCTTGAGCACGCCGAGTCGATAGTCATTGAAGTACATCAGTTTCATGCGGGTTCCTGGTGGATGACGGGTCGCGAAAGCTTAAGTGGCGCGACGGGTGCGCGGCAATGCCGCTGTGCACGGCGGGCGGCCGATAACCGGGCAAACAGGCGTGCTGCATTCGGGCACACTCGACGTCTCCCACCACGACCGAACCCCTCGAACAGCGATGGAACCGATCCGACCGATCCGGCGAGGCAACCCGCGGACAAACCGCGGCGAGGCGCGGATGCCATCGGAGGGCCCTGCCCGCCCCAACGACCGCAGCAGCCCGCAGGTGCTGGAACCGCTGACCGCCCGCCTGTTCCTCGCCTTGTGGCCCGACGAGCCGGTGCGGCAAGCTTTGCTGGCCTGCCGCGATGCCTGGCAGTGGGCACGTCATGCCGGGCCGGTCCCGCCACGCCATCTGCACCTGACGCTGCATTTTCTGGGCGAGGTTCCGCGCGCCCGGTTGCCGGACCTGATCGCGGGATTGTCGGTGGCCGTGGCGCCTTTCGAGGTGACGCTCGGACCCCTGGCTGTCTGGCCCAACGGCGTGGCGGTCTGGGAGCCCTCCGTCTGCCCGGATGTGCTGACGCAATTGCATCAGCAGCTCGGTCAGGCGCTGATGCGCCTCGGTGTGCCGCTCGAAGACCGACCCTACCGACCGCACGTGACCCTGGCGCGGCGTGCGCGCGATGCGCAGATGCCCTGGTCGGTGCCGCCGCTCACCTGGCCGGTCGACCATTACGCTCTGGTCGAGTCCTGCCCCGGCACGCCGCGGCGTTACGAGGTGCTGCGCCTGTATCGCTGATCGTGCCGGACGGCACGAAGCCCCTGCGGGCCGCTCGGCTATGCTCCGCGCATGAATCGCACCATCTTCGGTACTCCGGTGGTCAACACCGTGCTTCGGGCGAGCTCCATCGCCTTCCTGAAACTGGCGGGCTGGCGCATCGAGGGAAGCCTGCCGGCTGATGCCACCAAGTGCGTGCTGATTGCCGCGCCGCACACCAGCAACTGGGACCTGCCCTACACGCTGATGACCGCGTTCGTGCTGCGCCTGAATGTCTACTGGATGGGCAAGGCCTCGATTTTCCGGCCGCCCTTCGGGCCCCTGATGCGCTGGCTCGGCGGCATCGCCGTGAAGCGGGAGCAGTCGAACAACATGGTCGAGGCCTCGGCCGCCGCCCTGCGCGCGGCCATCGGCACCGTGCAGCTGATCGTGCCACCCGAGGGCACCCGAAGCGCGACGACACGCTGGCGCACGGGCTTCTACTACATCGCGCTGACCGCCGGGGTGCCGATCCAGCTCGCCTTCATGGACTACAGCCGCAAGCGCGCCGGGCTGGGTCCGGTGTTCCAGCCGACCGGCGACATCGACAGCGACATGCTGTTCATCAAGGCCTACTACGCGCCCTTCCGGGGCAAGAACGCACATCAGTTCGACGCCGGCTGAAGAGTCCGCGCGGGGGCCGCGCGATTTTTCGCGCCCCTGTCATTTCAGCATGCCGATCCCGCGCAGGAGGCCGCGCGCCACCTCGGTCTCGGTGTCCATGAAGCGCCTCATGTCGGCCGAACCCATGAACAAGGGGCGCCAGTTCTGGCGGGCGAGGAAGCTGCGCCACTCCTCGGTTTCGGACAGCGTGCGCAGCGTCGATTCCCAGAATGCCAGCACCTCGGGCGCCAGGCCCTTGGGGGCGAGTACGCCTTGCACCGAGGCATAGGCTGCATCCACGCCCAGTTCGCGCCAGGTGGGCACGCCCGCCAGGCCGCCCGTCAGTCGCGTGCCCGAGGCCGTGGCCAGCACGCGGATGCGACCCGAGCTCAGCGGCAGCGTGACATTGGGTGCGGAAGCCGAGGCGATCGCAATATGGCCGCCCATCAGCGCAGTCATCGACTCCGCCGACGATTTGAAGGGCACGATGGTCAGGCGCGAGACGTCGATCCCGGCCGCTTTGAGCGGCAGAGCGATTGCGGCGTGAATGTGATTGCCGGCGGCGGTTGCCACGCCGATCGGCAGCGAGCCCGGGTCCTTGCGCAGTTGCGCGATCAAGGGCTGCACATCGGTCAGCGGCGAGTCGGCCTTGACGGCCACCACGATCGCTTCTTCGAAGAGCACCGCCACCGGAGTCATGTCGCGCCAGGTGACCGAGCTGTCGCCGATCAGTGCCTGGTGGATCAGGGCGTTCGTATAGGTGGTCAGCGCGTGACCGTCGCCCGGGCGGGCCAGCAGGGCATTCAGGGCCACGGTGCCGCCGCCGCCGGGCCGATTGCTGACCACGATAGGGTTGCTCAGCTGCTGCTGCTTCTCGACCAGATCCTTGAGCGCGCGGGCTGACAGGTCCAGCGCGGCGCCGGGGCCCGAGGGCACGATGTAGTCGACGTTGCGCGTGGGGCGCCAGCGCGCGGCGCCCTGGGCCCGGGCTCGAGGCAGGGCGCTGATGGATCCGATCAGTGTGGCAGCGAGCGGAGCCAGGGTGAGTGAGCGGCGGAGTGAATTCAAGGCGGGTCCTGGGGGCGGGCAGTCGGGAGAACGCAGCTGACGGCTTCGAGGTCGGCAGATGCGCGTTTGCATGGGTTCATTCATTCATCACAAATGCAAGGCCAGCATGCGCCTGCAGGCGGCGCACCAGCGCCAACCCCATGGCGGCACCGGGGGTCCACACACCCCCGCCCGTCATCGATCGATCGACGTCCTCGAGCAGGCACAGCGCGCTCTCGGCGATCATCCTCGAGGTCGACCCGTAGCCGGGATCGCGATCGCCCGTGACGGTGGTGCTGAGCGAGCGGCCATCGCCGGTCTCGCCGATGAACAGCAGCTCGAATCGCCCGGTTTCGCGCTCATGCGCGCTCGGGCCTTCACCGGGCTTGGGCAGCACGAAGCGGCGCAGCAGGGCGCGCGCCGGCGCAAACCCCAGCAGGGCGGTCTGCAGGCGGGCGATGCGCGCCATCTGTCGGGCGCGCCGATGGCCGGCCGCTCCGTCGCCGGTCAGCATGCGCTCGTCGTAGACGAATCCGGTGCCCCAGGGATGGCCGCGCAGGGCGTGCGTGCGATGCACGTTCTTGGTGTTGATCGTGGCCATGATGAAGGGCGCGGTCCAGGCGCGCGCGGCGGTGTCGTAGTGGGCGCCGTCGTCGTCGGGCTGGGGCGGGCCCCGAAAGCCCGGCGTGAGCGCGAACGGGTCGGCCAGGATGCGGGCCAGCGCGCGGTCGTGCCCGAGTGCTTCGTAGGTGGCCATGGCGCTGGCCATGGTGCCGCCCGAGAAGCCGCCCTTCATCAGGCGCACCCGTCCGCGCACTTTGCTGAAGGGCACCCCGAAGCGGCGCATGCCCTGGTCCTGCAGGTGGACCACGCCGAGGTCGAAGGGGATCGAATCGAAGCCGCACGAAAACACGATGCGTGCCCCGCTGGCGCGTGCCGGTGCTTCGAGCAGCTCGATCATGCGTGCCATCCAGCCGGGCTCGCCGCACAGGTCGAGGTAGTCGGTGCCGGCGCGCGCGCAGGCCGTCACCAGTGCCTGGCCGTGCAGCTGGTAGGGCCCCACGGTGGAAATGACGGTACGGGTCTGCGCGACCAGTCCGGTGAGCGAGGCGGCATCGCCGGCGTCCGCCTGGATCAGCGGCAGCGTCGGATCGGCGCCGATCTGCGTGCGCACCTGGGCGAGCTTGGCCAGGTTACGCCCCGCGATCGCCCAGGACAGGGGCTTGCCGCCGCGCCCGACCACCGTGTTCAGGTACTCGGCAACCAGGCGGCCCGTGAAGCCGGTGGCGCCGAACAGGATCAGGTCGAAGGCTGAATTCATGCGTCATCCTCGCACGACAGGCGGCGCTTCGTGAATGCACACGGGTTGGCTCGGTCGGGAGGCTGCACCGGGCGATGGCGCCGGATGCCACCCGCATCGCGACCGTCGTAAAATGGGCGCATGTCGTCGCGGCCCGCCTCTCCCACCGCCCAGCCCCGCAATCCCTTGCACGGGCTGACCCTGGAGGCCATCGTCGCCGCCCTGGTCGCGAAGTACGGCTGGGACGGTCTGGCCAGACGGGCGCCGATGCGCTGCTTTTCACACGATCCGAGCATGGGCTCCAGCCTGAAGTTTCTGCGCCGGACGCCGTGGGCACGCGAGAAGGTCGAACAACTGTACCTGGCGATGCCGCCGGCCAAACCGGCCTCGGCACCCGCTGCCGAAACGGATCGGGATCCGACCGTCGAATCGCCGCCGTCCTCGGAGTCGGCCAAGTCATCATCGCCCGTCGACCCCGGCGAGCAATAGACACTCAGCCGGGCCGTGCCGGGTCGCCCGCCCGGCCCTCGAACCACCGCAGGCCGTGCGCGTACAGCGCCTGCACTTCGTCGCGCACCCGGTTCGTCCATGGGGCGTACAGGGGAAGCGCGCCCGCGCTCCAGGATGTCATGGCCGGCCAGGTGCCGGTCATCTTCGATGCGCCGCTCACACGGCGGCCGCCAGCGTGCTCGCCTGATTGATCGCGCGCTTCGCATCCAGCTCGGCCGCCTCGAACGCCCCGCCGACCAGCGTCGCCTTGACACCCGCCGCCTGCAGTTCGTCATAAAGGCTGCGCAGCGGCGTCTGCCCCGCGCAGACGATCACCGTGTCGACCTCGAACAGCTGCGGCTGATCGCCGACCCGGGTGTGCAGGCCGGCGTCGTCGATCTTCAGGTACTCGACCCCGTTGATCATCTTCACGCCGCGCCGGTTCAGCACCATGCGGTGGGTCCAGCCGGTGGTGCGGCCCAGCGTCTTGCCCAGCGGATCGGTCTTGCGCTGCATCAGGTAGACCGTGCGGTCGCTGGCCGCCACCTGCGGCACCACGCCGGTCACGCCGCCGCGCGGATGGTTCTTGAAGTCGATGCCCCATTCGCGCGCGAACACGTCGACATCGAGCGCGCCCGACTTGCCCTCGTGGCTGACCAGCTCGGCCACGTCGAAGCCGATGCCGCCCGCGCCCATGATCGCCACCCGCTTGCCCACCGGCTTGCGGCCCAGGATGACGTCGATGTAGCCGACCACCTTCGGGTGATGGATGCCCTCGATCTCGGGCGTGCGCGGCTCGATGCCGGTGGCGACGATCACCTCGTCGAAGCCTTCGCGGGCGAGCGTTGCCGCATCGACCCGGGTGTTGAGCCGCAGGGCGATGTGATGCACATCGATCATCCTGCGGTAGTAACGCAGCGTCTCGTGGAACTCTTCCTTGCCCGGAATCCGCTTGGCCAGATTGAACTGACCGCCGATCTCGGACCCGGCATCGAACAAGGTGACCTGATGGCCGCGCTGGGCCGCCACCGTTGCATAGGCAAGGCCCGCCGGGCCGGCGCCGACCACCGCCAGCCGTTTCGCCCTGGCAACCGGCAGATACTGCAGCTGCGTCTCGTGGCAGGCCCGCGGATTGACCAGGCAGCTCACTTCCTGTCGGCCGCCGAAGGTGTGGTCCAGGCAGGCCTGATTGCAGGCGATGCAGGTGTTGATCTCGTCCTCGCGGCCGTCGCGCGCCTTGATCACCAGCTCGGCATCGGCCAGCATCGGGCGCGCCATCGAGATCAGGTCGGCGTCGCCGCGGGCCAGCACCGATTCGGCCACCTCGGGCATGTTGATCCGGTTGCTGGTGATCAGCGGCACCTTCAGTTCCTTGCGCAGCCGGCCCGTCACCGACGTGAAGGCGGCACGCGGCACCATCGTCGCGATGGTGGGCACGGGCGCCTCATGCCAGCAGAAGTGCGTGCTGATGATGTTCACGCCCGCGTCCTGCACCCCATGGGCGAGCTGCACGATCTCGTCCCAGGCCAGTCCGCCCTCGAGCATGTCCATCGCCGAGATCCGGAAGATGACGATGAAGTCGGGGCCGACGGCCTCGCGCACGCGGCGCACCACCTCGACCGGAAAGCGCATCCGGTTTTCCCACGGGCCGCCCCAGCGGTCGGTGCGCAGGTTGGTCTTCTGAACCAGGAAGGTGGACAGCAGGTAGCCGGCCGACCCGATGATCTCGACGCCGTCGTAGCCGGCCTGCCGGGCCAGTGCCGCGCACCGTGCAAAGTCCGACAGCTGCTTTTCGATGCCTTCTTCGTCCAGCTCGTTGGGCTTGTAGGCGCCGATGCGCGACTTCACCGCCGAGGCCGCCACGCAGTCGGGCGTGCGGGCCAGCGGGCCAGTGTGCAGGATCTGCATGCAGATCTTCACGTCGGGGTCGGCGGCATGCACGGCGTCGGTGATGGTGCGGTGCTGCTGTGCCTCCTCGGGCGTGGTCAGCTTCGAGCCCGAGCCGCCTTCGGCATTGGGCGGGATGCCGCCGGTGATGATCATCCCCACGCCGCCACGGGCGCGTTCGGCAAAGTACGCGGCCATCCGCGGAAAGCCGTTGGGCGCCTCTTCGAGCCCGGTGTGCATCGAGCCCATCAGGACACGATTCTTGAGGCGGGTGAAGCCGAGGTCGAGCGGCGAGAAGAGCAGGGGATAGCGGGGATGGGCGGACATGGTGGTGACGGTGCTCGCAGGAGTGGGCGGGGCGCCGTGCCGGCGCAGATCCGCAAACTCTACTTCAGAAGAAGCGGGAATTGCAGGCACCGGGCAACAGGCCGCGGGTGGTCATCGTGCGGCGCCGGCGTTTTCCGGTCCGCCCTTTGTTGACCGGCGGCATCGGGCCTGCGCACCATGACCCGACGCCCGCATCCGACGGGCGACTTGGGGACGAGACATGACGACGAATCCTTCAGCATCCGATGCGCTGGCACTGGCCGCGACCATTGCGCGCCGACCGCCCGCCACCGAGTTCGTCTACGAGGCGGTGGTCGACATCGGCGAGAGGGTCAGCATCGGCCACGCCCCGCTGGGCGAGCGCTTCATCGTGCCGATCATCGGCGGCGTGTTCCGCGGCCCGGACATCGAAGGGGCGGTGCTGCCCGGCGGCGCCGACCGGCAGCTGGTGCGTCGCGACGGCGTGCGCGAACTCGACGCCCTGTACGAGATCCAGACCCACGACGACGTCGTGCTCACCGTCCACAACCGGGTGCTGATCGACGACCCGGCCAGCGGACCGCGATACGCGCTGTCGCACGTCACCGTGACCGCGCCGCAGGGGCGCTACGACTGGCTCAACCGCCGCACCTATGTCGGCACGCTCGATGTGCTGCGCCCGCGGCGCGAGGCGGTGCTGGTCCGCGTGTATCGGCTGGTTGGCTGACGGCCGGGGCCGGACAGAACCGAAACGACCGGCCGGCGGCCCCCCGCCATGTCACTGGACTCGCCGCGCACCCGGCTGCACACTCAACGGCATCCCATCAGCCCACCGGAGCTGCGAATGGCCACTCCCGCTCTGCGCGACGCGACCCTCGAGGACAAGTACACCCGGACTCAGGGGCCGGTGCTGATCAGCGGTCCGCAGGCGATCGTGCGACTGATGCTGCTGCAGCGCGAGCTGGACCGGCGTGCCGGCCTGAACACCGCGGGCTATGTCAGCGGCTACCGCGGCTCGCCGGTGGGCGGCATCGACCTGGCGATGTGGGAGGCGCAAAAGCAGCTCGACGCCAGCCAGATCGTCTTTGCGCCGGGCGTGAACGAAGACCTCGCGGCCACCGCGGTCTGGGGCACCCAACAGTTGCGCAGCATGAAGGAGAACACAGTCGACGGCGTGTTCGCGCTCTGGTACGGCAAAGGCCCCGGCGTGGACCGCGCGGGCGACCCCCTGAAGCACGGCAACTATGCCGGCACCCATGCGCAGGGCGGGGTGCTGGCGGTGTTCGGCGACGACCATCCGGGCAAGAGCTCGACCATCGCGCACCACAGCGAACAGGCCATGGCCGCGCATGGCATGCCGATCCTTTATCCGTCCAACGTCAACGAGTTCGTCGAGTACGGCCTGCTCGGCTATGCGCTGTCGCGCTACAGCGGCTGCTGGGTCGCGTTCAAGGTGGTCAACGAGACGATCGAGCAGACCGCCACCGTGGACATCGACCTGGACGCGCTCGACTTCAAGCGCCCCCCGACCGGCGAACTGCCTCCCGAAGGCGTGCACTGGCGCGGCACCTTTGCGCCGATGGTCGATGAGATGCTTCTGAAGCGCACGAAGCTGCCGCTGGCGCGCCGGTTCGCCCGGGCCAATGGCATCGACCGCGTCGCCCTGGGCGCGCCGGGCGCGGTCTTCGGCCTTGTCACGGCCGGCAAGGCCTATCAGGACACGATGCAGGCGCTCGCGACGCTGGGCATCGATGCGGCCCGCGCTCAGCAGCTCGGCATCGCGGTCTACAAGGTCGGCATGATCTGGCCGCTCGAGCCGGAGGGCCTGGGCGAGTTCGCGGCCGGCAAGCACGAGCTGATGTTCATCGAGGAAAAGAACGCGTTCGTCGAGAGCCAGTCGGCGGCGATTCTGTACAACCTGTCGACGCGTCCACGCATCACCGGCAAGAGCGACGACTCGGGCCAGCCGCTGCTGCCCTCGGATGCGCTGCTCGAGCCGATCGACGTGGCGCTCGCCATCGCGCAGCGCCTGCAGGCCTGCGGCATCTGGGACGAGGCGCTGGCCGAGCGCGTGTCGGCCACGCGCTCGTATCGTGGCGCCCTGCTGGCGGTGGTCAGCCCGGGCGCCAGGCGCCTGCCGTTCTACTGCTCGGGCTGTCCGCACAACACCTCGACGAACTTTCCGCAGGGCAGCGTCGCCATCTCGGGCATCGGCTGCCATGGCATGGCGGTGTGGGCCAAGCCCGGCACGCTGCTGGGCACGCAGATGGGCGGGGAGGGCGTCAACTGGGTGGGCCTGCACCGGTTCACGAAGACCAAGCACGTGTTCCAGAACCTGGGCGACGGCACCTACTTCCACTCGGGGCTGCTGGCCATCCGCCAGGCGATCGCCAGCGGCGCGAACATCACCTACAAGATCCTGTTCAACGATGCGGTGGCGATGACCGGCGGCCAGCCGGTCGACGGCATGGTCACGCCGGCGATGATCGCCCAGCAGGTGGCCCATGAGGGCGTGAAGAGGATCGTGCTGGTCAGCGACGATCCGTCGCGCCATGGCGCCGGTCTGCCGGCGGGCGTGGCGGTGCTGCATCGCGACGAGATGGACCGCATCCAGCGCGAGCTGCGCGAAATCCCGGGCTGCACCGTTCTGATCTACGAGCAGACCTGCGCTTCCGAGAAGCGCCGCCGCCGCAAGCGCGGCGAGTTCGCCGATCCGCCCAAGCGCATGTTCATCAACGAGGATGTGTGCGAGGGCTGCGGCGACTGCTCCACCCAGTCGGGCTGCGTGTCGATCGAGCCGCTCGAGACCGAGCTGGGCCGCAAGCGCACGATCAACCAGAGCAACTGCAACAAGGACTACAGCTGCGTGAAGGGCTTCTGCCCGAGCTTCGTCACTGTCTACGATGCGCCGCCGAAAAAACGCCGGGCCGCGCTGGACAGCGACAGCGTGTTCGACGGTCTGCCCGTGCCTGCGATGGCGGGGGGGCGGGGCAGCGATGCGGCGCCTTGCGGCGTGATGATCGCGGGCATTGGCGGCACCGGCGTGATCACTGTCGGCGCGGTGCTGGCGATGGCCGCGCACCTCGAGGGCAGGGCGGCGTCGGCCTACGACATGACCGGCCTGTCGCAGAAGAACGGCGCGGTCTACAGCCATCTGAAGCTGGCCGACAGCAGCGTGGCGCTGCACAGCCAGCGCCTGGGCCTGGGCGAGGCGTCGCTGGTGCTGGCCTTCGACATGGTGGCCGCGCTGGGCGACGAGTCCTACCGGGCGATGGGTGCGCACACGCGCTTTCTGGGCAACGACCGCGTGCAGCCCACCGCGGCGCTGAATTTCAATCCGGACGACAAGGTCGACACCGGGCTGCTGGTGCGCAAGGTGCGCGAGAAACTGCCAGCCGAGCAGGCAGACTGGGTCGATGCGACCGGCATGGCGCTGGCACTGATGGGCGACACCATCGCCTCCAACATGCTGCTGGTCGGCGTCGCTGCGCAGAAGGGGTGGCTGCCGGTCAGCATCGCAGCCATCGAGCGCGCGATCGAGCTGAACGGAGTGCAGGTGCCCTTCAATCTGCGCGCCTTCCGCCTGGGCCGGCTGTGGGTGCATGACCGGGCCAGGGTGTCGGCGATGCTGCAGGAAGCGGGAGCCATGCCGGCGCCCTCCGCGCCGGTCGCGCCGCTCGGCCTGGATGCGCTGCTCGCCGATCGCCGTGCCCGCCTGGTGGCCTATCAGGACGAGGCCTATGCGCAGCGCTTCAGCGACTTCATGGCGCGGGTGGCGCAGGCCGAACGTGCGCTGGGCGAAGCCGCGCGCGACATGCCGCTGTCCACCGCGGTGGCCCGCAGCTTGTACAAGCTGATGGCCTACAAGGACGAGTATGAAGTCGCGCGCCTGTATTCCGACCCCGCCTTCATGAAGCGCCTGGGGGCGCAGTTCGAGGGCACGCCGCGGCTGGCCTTCAACCTCGCCCCGCCGCTGCTGGCCAGGCGCGACCCAGTGACCGGGCTTCTGAAAAAGAGCGAATATGGCCCGTGGATGCTGACCGCGATGCGCTGGGCTGCCCGGCTGAAATGGCTGCGCGGCGGTGCATTCGATGTGTTCGGCCGCACCGAGGAGCGCCGCATGGAACGCGCGCTGATCGGCGAATACCAGTCGCTGGTCGAGCGTCTGCTGACCGGCCTGAGCGCAGCGCGCCTCCCGGCAGCCGTGGCGCTGGCCGCCAGCGTCGATCAGATCCGCGGCTATGGCCATGTCAAGCAGGCCAGCGTCGAAAAAGTCCGGCTGGGATGGGCCCAGAGCCTGTCCCAGCTTCAGTCCGAACCCGCCATGAACACCACCCAGATCAGGAGAGCCGCATGAGTGCCAATCCCGTCATCGAGACCCGCATGAAGGGTCCGCGCATCCGCTACGAAGCCAAGGTCGGAGCGCCCTACGAGACCATCACGGTCGAGAAGCTCACGCCGATCATCGGCGCCGAGATCGGCGGCGTCGACATCGCCCATCCCAGCGAAAAGCAGATGGAGGAGATCCATCGCGCACTGGCCGAGAACTGCGTGATCTTCTTCCGCGACCAGCACATGAGCCAGCAGGAGCATCTGGACTTTGGCCGGCGCTTCGGCCCGCTGCATCTGCATCCGGCGGCGCCCCACGAACCGGGACTGCCGGAGCTGATGATCATCACAGCCGACAAGGACAGCCCCCGCGCCAACGGCGAGGGCTGGCACTCGGACGTGTCCTGCGATGAAGAGCCGCCGCTGGGCAGCATCCTGTACATCCGCGAGTGCCCGCCGGTCGGTGGCGACACGCTGTTTGCCAACATGTACGCCGCGTACGACGCGCTGTCCGACCGCATGAAGGCCTACCTGGACGGCCTGGTCGCTTTCCACGACGGCGAACAGAACTACCGCGGCACCTACGCCAATTTCGGCGTGAAGGACAAGCCGGCCTACCCGCGCGCGCTCCATCCGGTGGTGCGCACCCATCCCGTCACGGGGCGCAAGGCGCTGTTCGTGAACAAGGGCTTCACCAAGTCCATCCAGGGCATCCCGATGGACGAGAGTGCGGGCATCCTGTCCTACCTGTACGAGCACATGGCCAACCCGCTGTTCCAGTGCCGCTTCCGCTGGCAGGCCAACAGCGTGGCGTTCTGGGACAACCGCTGCGCCCAGCACCGCGCGATGTGGGACTACTGGCCCCAGCGCCGCTTCGGCAACCGGGTGACCGTGAAGGGCGACCGGCCGGTCTGATCACCAGGTCTCGCCGAACGGGCGTATTTCCACATTGAACGACCAGGCGCTGCGCGGCTGGTGGGCAATGCGCCAGACCTCGTCGGCGATGTGCGAGGGCTGGATGAAGAAGTCGTCCGCCTTGCCGGGCCAGCGCTTGCGCGTCCAGGCCAGATCGATCACCGCGTCGATCACCAGATAGGCGACGTGTACGCCCTTGGGGCCGAGTTCGCGCGCCATCGACTCGGCCAGGATGCGCTGAGCCGCCTTCGTCGGCGCAAAGCCTGCAAAGCTGGCCTTGCCGCGCAGCGCCGACGTGTTGCCGGTGACGACGATGGCACCTTCGCCGGCCTCGATCATCGCCGGTGACAGGCGCCGCGCGAGGTGCAGCAGGGCCATCACGTTCACCTGGAAGTTGCGCTCGAGCACGGCCGGGTCGATCTCGAGGAAATTGCCGAACGCGCCGCCCACGGCGTTGTGCACGACCACCGAGGGCGCGCCCATGTCGGCCACGACTCGGTCGAGCGCCGCCGTGAGCGCTGCCGGGTCGGTCACGTCGCAGGCGTATGCGCGACTGCCTTGAAGTTCGGCCTGCAGCGCGGCCAGCCGCTCGCCATTGCGGGCCAGCATGGCCACCTGGAATCCGCCTGCTGCGAAGCGTCGGGCCAGCGCGCTGCCGGTGCCGGGGCCGACGCCGGTGATCACGGCCGTTCTGGGGGTCATACATCGTCTCCTGGAAGGGGCGGGTGCCTGAAGACACATGGTGCCGCAGGCGGGCGACGCCTGCCCGGTCGCCGCATAATTGACGGCATGCGGGCGAGGGCGTGAGCCTCGCCGTCGATCGATAAAGTTTCCGGAGGACGACCCATGATTCTCATCGGCCAGTACGACTCGCCCTTCGTGCGCCGTGTCGGCATTGCGCTGAGCCTTTACGGGCTGCCCTTCGAGCACAGGCCGTGGTCCACCTTCAGCGATGCCGACAAGATCGTCCCGTTCAATCCGCTGATGCGGGTGCCGACACTGGTGCTGGACGACGGCGAGGTGCTGATCGAAAGCCATTGCATCCTCGACTATCTGGACAGCCGGGTGGCGCCGGACCAGGCGATGTTTCCGCGCGAGGAGCCGGCCCGCCGGCGGGCGCTGAAGGTGGCGGGGCTGGCGACGGGTCTGGCCGACAAGGCGGTGAGCCTGTTCTACGAGAAGCGGCTGCACGCGGCCGCGTCGGATCTCTGGATCGAGCGCTGCCGCACTCAGATCATGGCTGTCCTGACCGCGCTGGAGGCCGACTGCGGCGCGGCTGCGGGCCGCGCCCCGGGGTCCGGGATCTACTGGTTCGGCGAGCGCATCGGCCATGCCGACGTGGCGGTGGCCGTAGCGTTGCGCTTCCTGACCGAGGCGCACGCCGGGCTGGTCGACATGTCGCAGTTTCCAGCGCTTGCCGCGCACGCGGCGCGCCTGGAGGCGCTGCCCGCGTTCCAGAAGATCGTGCAGCCATTCATTCCGCCCGCGTGACGCCTTACTGAGCCTCACCTGTCTGCCCGTTGGGACTGCCATGCTCGAACCCGTACTCGAATTTTCCGATCTGCCGCAGGGCAGGGTGTTCGCCCCTGTTCCAGTGACCCTGGACGACGGTCTGGTCGACGCCTATCTGTCTGCGACCGGCATGCACCATGCCCTGCTGCGCGGCCCACAGGCCGGCGTGCCGATGTCGCTGATGACGATGGTCCGGTACTCCAAGACCGCCATCGCCGGCCGCTGGCCGTCGGGCACGGTGCAGCTCGATCAGCGGATGCGATCGCTTCGGGCGCTCAGGCGGGGCGAGACCGTGTCGATCGAGTACTGGGTGGCGAATGCCGAGGTCGTCGGGGATCGGCCGTATTTCGAGCTTGCGATGCGGGTGAGGGACGCGCACGCGGATGTTATCGGCGAGTCGTCGGGCCGGTCGTTGTGGGGAGGACCGGTGGGTCAGGCTCGAGCAGCGTCTGCTGTGCAGGGCCGCAGGGCAGGACCGGAGGCGGGCGAGGGCGCCGCGGGGGCACAGGGCGCGCAAGCAGCAGGGCGGGCGTTGGGCGCGCAGGGCGCAGGGGAGGCCGAGACAGCGGGCACGCAGGGCGCAAAGGGCGCAGGGGAGGCCGCGGCAGCGACGCGGATCGGCCCGCTTTGCGGCTCCTTCTCGATGGACCGCCTGCGCGCCTTCGGCGAGGTCGCTGCCGCCCGCGATCCGATCCATCTCGATCCGGAGTTCGCCAGAACCACGCGCTATGGCCGCAACATCGCACAGGGCCGCCTGGCGATGACGCTGCTGGAGCAGCTGCTGCTGGACCACTTCGGGCCGCGCTGGCTGGAGCGCGGCTGGATGACGGTGCGCTTCCGGCGTCCGGTGTTCGTCGATCAGCCCTTGCAGGCCTGGGCGATCGCGAAGCCCGACACGCCGGGCATCTGGCGACTGAGCTGCCGCAATCCGGAGGGCGACGAGGTCATCGAAGGTGAGGGCGGCATCGGCTGAGTGCTCAGCTGGTGGCAGCGGGCGCCCCGGGGCGGGCCGCGCTCAGGCCGGCGGCCGCCATATCGCGACGGCCAGAATGCCCAGCCCGGCCAGGATCCCCAGGCCCGACACGCACCGGCTCGCCACGCGCGCATCGACGACATGGGCCAGATGGGCGCCGGCCCGGATGCCGATCAGCTGCACCGGCACGATCAGCAGCAGCGCATCGGTCGACCACTGACCGGCCTGCCAGAAGGGCACCGCGCCCATCGTGCTCGCCACCACCTGCAGCACCTGGCTCGCGCCCACGGTGGCGAGCACCGGATAGGCCAGCAAAGCCATCAGCGGCACGCAGATCAGCGGCCCGCCCGCGCCGGTGAGCCCGGCCGCCATGCCGGACAACGCGCCGATCACTCCCAGACTGGATGTGGCGACCAGCCGGCTGCCCTGCAGCAGCGGCCGCGCCGTGGCGATGTCGCGCGTCAAGGTCAGAGCACTGCCGATCACCATCACCGCGCCGAGCGCCGCGACCACTGCCTGCAGCGGCAGCCAGCGATTCAGACCGGCCCCGGCGAGCGCGAACAAGGCCGAGCCGGCGGCCAGCGGCCCCGCGATCGACCAGTCGAGATGCCCCTTGCGCCGGAACAGCACCGTGGCCAGCAGGCCGTTGGCCGCACTGGCCAGCAGCGCCGTTCCCATCGCGGTGCGCACCGGCATGTCGATCAGCCAGACCATCGCCGGAATGATCAGGAAGCCGCCGATGCCGGTCGCGCCGACCATCGTGCCGACGATCAGGGCGATGGCGCCCAGTGCGAAGAGGGCGCTCAGTTCGTCCCCTTGGGACCCGCCGCCGGCGCCTCGAACAGCGGCGCGAGCTGGCCGTTCAGGCGCAGCAGCTGGTTGACCTGATCGCCGCTGACCATGGCCTGCGCCAGCCCCATCGATTCGGCGGCGCGCAGCAGTTCGCGCGTGCGTCGCACCGCCCACGGCGCCAGCGCGTTGAGCTCGTCGGCGAAGCGTGTGGCGGTCGCTGCCAGCTCGCCCGGTGCGGCCAGCCGGTTCACCAGTCCCCATTGCAGATACGTTTCGGCGCTGTAGCTGGCGCCGGTGACCGCGATCTCCAGCGCCCGACGGCGTCCCAGGTGATGGGCCAGCAGCACCGTGTTCATCGCCGCCGGAAAACCGAACTGCAT
>DAONCJ010000014.1:0-19381 GCA_035401985.1 Burkholderiaceae bacterium
CCGCGCGCATCTGCCAAGTTGGCCTGATGATCGCCGCCCGCCAGGCGGGCCCTTTCGAGCTCCACATCCGCCGGATAGGCCTCGACTGATGAGGTCCCCGCTGCTGAATCGACCTTCCCTGCGGTGAATGGTCATCACCGTAACTGCATCCAACCTGGACTCAATCTGAAGGATTTGCGCGGCGGCAGGAGCGCCGCTTGCCCGCGCCTAGGCTCAGGCGGCGCGACGTCCGCCGCCGCTGCCCCGGAGGCCCGCGGATGACTCACACCAGAACCCTGCTGCTGGCTGCATCGGCCGTTGCACTGCTGACGCTGGCGGGCTGTACGGTTTGGCGAGTGGCGCAGTCAATTGAACTGGCGCGGCAGAGTGAACCGCTGCAGGTGCGCCCGCCCGCGCCCGGGCTTCGCTTGCTGGTCGTAGGCGACAGCACGGCCGTCGGCACCGGAGCCAGCACGCCGCAAACCAGTCTGGCAGGGCTGCTGGCGACACGGTTCCCGGGTTTGCTGATCGAGAACCGAGCGCGCGACGGTGCCACCTTTGCCGACGTCGCCCGACAGCTGGCCGCGCCGGGCTCAGGGGGCGGACCGTTCGACATGGTGCTGGTGAACGCCGGCGGGAACGACGTGATCCGCATGCGCAACCTGGACACCGTCGCGCACGACATCGACCGCGTGGCGCAACTGGCTCGCCAGACAGCGCCCTTCGTGGTGCTGATGCCGGCCGGCAACGTGGGCAATGCGCCGTTCTTCTTCCCGCCGTTGTCATGGTGGATGACGCAGCGCGCGCGCCGGTTGCATGCAGCCGTGGCCGCCAGCGCCGAACGCCACGGCGCCGTGTACGTGCGCTTGTTCGAGGAACGCGAGAACGACCCCTTTGCACAGCAGCGCGCGCTGAATGCCAGCGACGGCCTGCATCCCAGCGACGAGGGCTACCGCGTGTGGTTCAAGCAGTTGCTGCAGCAGGCCGGCCTGGTACAGCGCCTGGCCGCCGCCGCACCGGCGTAACGCGCTGAAGCATCGCCTTTTCGAACCTTAACCGCTTGGTCGATGCGCGCGACCTGTCCGGCACACGCGCAGACAGTTCGTCGCAATCGCCTGTCGAAAGCGAGGCGTGGAACCGAAAGTGAAGCCATCGAAGACATCTCGTCGTCGAGCCACCCAGGAGATCCACCATGAACGATGCCCATCAATCCACCCCCTGCACCTGCATGACCTGCCCGGGCGCGTCCTGCGGCTGCGGCTGCCAGAACGTCGCCGTCCAGGTCGAAGCCCAGGCCGCCACCCAAGCCGCTTGCGCTTGCGGCACCGAGTGCCCGTGCGGCCCGAGTTGCTCCTGCACCCGGTCCTGATCTGGGCCGTGCCGAATCGCGTGCCGGCGGCGAGGTGCAAACCACCGCCAGCACTCCACGGCCTCGGGCCGCCGTTCAACGCAGGGGAGTCCCCCATGAACACCTTCGCTCTTGCCTTCCTCGGCGGCATTTTCGGTGCCGTGCTGATGGACCTCACCGAATCCGCGATGGCCCGGGTCGGCATTCGCAGCGGCATCAACGTTGGCCTGGTAGGCCGATGGTTCATGGCCCTGATGCAGGGGCGCCTAGCCCACGCCGACATCCGGGCGTCGCCGTCACTGCCGCGCGAGGTCGGCGTGGGCTGGGCCTTCCATTTCCTCGCCGGCGGCGGCGCCGTGGCGCTCGTCTACCCTGCGGTGCTGTGGGCCATGGGCGCACCTTCACCGGCCCATCCCCTGCTGGACGGGCTCATCTTCGGCCTGGCCACGTCAGTTTTGCCCTGGTTCGTGCTGCTGCCGTCATTCGGCTGGGGCTGGTTCGGTCGGTACGGCCCGCGCGGCGCCAATGCCCTGCTCGCGAGCCCGCTCTCGCACATCCCCTACGGACTCGGCGTCGGCGCCGTCATGGCGCTGGGCAGCGCGTTCCCGTAGTCCGGGCCCGCGGCCGAACGCACCCGTACCGTTCGGTCGACGAAATCGACAGCCCATGGACACGCCCACCCGTGCACCCCCGCTGCTGCTTGGCGGTGGGCGACCGCAGGCCTAGAGTCGAATCGGTCCTCATCCAGTTCCAGCACCGTTGCCCGCCATGTCTATGTCAAGCCTCCGTAACGCCAGCGCATTGCCAGACAGGCTCAAGGGCGCGCTGCCGGCCTTTGCCGCCGCCGTCGCCTTCTGGGGCCTGGCGTCGACGCTGCTGTACTTCCTCGCCCCCGGCCTCGACACCTGGCCGCGCCTGCTGGTGTTCCATGAATGCGTCGGTCTGACGATGATGGCCTGCGCATTGGTTCTGCTGCGGTCCGGCCGGTTCGACCGCTTCAGGCCCGCGTTGCGTTGGCCGCTGATCGGCTTGATCGCGATCCCCGTAGGCTACTTCGTCGGTCACCAGTTCGCGTTCGTGGCGCTGGGCGAGCCGATGCGCATGGTGGGACACCAGCAGATCAGCCTGATCCCGATCCTCTTCACCGTGCTGGCAGGCGGCATCGCGCTGAACTACTTCGCGACGCGCGAGACCCTGGCACGGGAAGCGACGGCACGTTCCGAGGCGCAGCGCCTGGCCGTCGAGGCGCAGTTGCGGCTGCTGCGGGCGCAACTGGACCCGCACATGCTCTTCAACTCGCTGGCCAATGTGCGTTCGCTGGTGCGTGAGGATGTCGACCGCGCCGAGACGATGATCGACCAGCTCATCGTCTACTTGCGCAGCGCACTGGCCGCGTCGCAGACCGAGTCGGTGCCTCTCAGCCGCGAGTTCGCGCAGTTGCGCGCCTATCTCGACATCATGGCGCTGCGCATGGGCCCGCGCCTGAGCTACCGGCTCGACCTGCCCGCAGCGCTGGAGCGCACCGAGGTGCCGCCGATGCTGCTGCAGCCGCTGGTCGAAAACGCCATCAAGCACGGCCTGGAGCCGAAGGTCGGCCACGGCGGCATCGAGGTGGTGGCGCGAGCCCTGCCTGGAGGCATCGAGATACGCGTGAGCGACAGCGGCCTGGGGCTGCCGCCCGACGACGATGGCAATCATTCGGAGATCTCCGCGCGGCCGGCCCATGCCAGCTATGGCCTGCAGCACGTACGCGACCGCCTGCGCGTGCTCTATGGCCACGGTGCCCGCCTCAGCCTCGAACGCCGGGTTCCGACCGGCGTCAGCGCCGTGGTATTCATTCCGACCTGATCCGTCGCACGCCGAGGAGACCCGCATGACCACGAGCCGTCCGCCGACTGCCGTCATCGCCGAAGACGAACCGGTTCTTGCTCGCACTCTGATCCGCCTGCTGGAGCAAGTGTGGCCCGAGCTGCGCATCAGCAGCCTGGCGGACGACGGCCTGCGGGCGACCGAACTGGCGCTGGCGTCGCTGCCCGACGTGATGTTCCTCGACATCAAGATGCCCGGCCGTACCGGAATCGAGGTGGCCGAGGTGGTGGCCGACGAGTGGCCCGAAGACCGCGCCGAGCCGCTGTTCGTGTTCGTCACCGCCTACGACAACTACGCCATTCCTGCGTTCGAGCACTCCGCGGTCGACTACCTGCTCAAGCCCGCAACAGCCGAACGCCTGAAGCAGACCGTGGACCGTCTGAAGGCGCGGCTGGCGCAGCGGGCGGCGTCACCGCAGGCGGGTGACATGGCGGCGCTGATGCAGCGCATGCAGGCCATCGCCAAGCCCGAGGGCGCCTCCGACACCGATGCGGGCGAGCGCATCAAGGTCATCCGTGCCGGCGTCGGAAACACCGTGCGGATGATTCCGGTGGCTGACGTGGTCTGTTTCGAGGCGAACGAGAAGTACGTCAACGTCGTGACGCCGACCGGCGACGCGCTGGTACGCATGAGCCTGCGCGAACTGATGTCGCGAATCGACTCGACCGACTTCATCCAGGTGCATCGCAGCGTGATGGTCAATTCGAGTGCCATCCTCAGCGCAACGCGCGATGAAAACGGCCACTACAGCCTCAGCGTGCGCGGGCTGCAGCGCCCCCTGAAGGTCAGCCGAGCCTTCGGTCACCTGTTCCGCCCGATGTAGGCGACCAGGGCCGAGCCATCAGGTTCACAAGGGTTCTCAGAATCGTCTGGATGGCTTGACTCTGTCGTGATGGGAAGGCCGACGGCGTCCGCCGATGGCCGACATGCTTGCCGGCTCGACGACGGGATGTCGTCGATGAGCGCCCATGTGGCCGCCCCGGTGCGACCGCGCCTCTCGGCGCACCTGGTGCTGCGCTCACGTCAACCATTCGGTCGACGCGCAAGACCACTCCCGCACACCAGCGAACCCCCGGTCGCACTTCGCTGTCGCACCGGGCGACGGACAACGAAAGTGCCTCCACTGGTTCGCTGCCTCAGGCGGTCGACCAGATCTTCAGCCCCCCACCCATGACGCTCAGAGGACCCCACCATGTACCGCTTCATTTCCACCGCTTTCGCCCTCGCGGTACTGGCCGCCACGGCGGGCTGCGTGTCGGCGCCGTCCAACCTCGATCTGTCGCTCACGCGGCCGACGTTCGACAACAAGTTTCTCGTCACGCTGCAGCCACCCGTGAAGCCTGCAGCGATCAATCAGCTGCATAGCTGGCAGGTCAAGCTCGCCACGCCGGCCGGCGTGCCCGTCGCGCACGCGCGCATCAAGGTCGATGGCGGCATGCCGCAGCACGGCCACGGTCTGCCGACGCGGCCGCAGGTGACGCAGGAGCCGGTCGATGGCACATACGTGATCGAGGGCGTGAAGTTCAGCATGACCGGCTGGTGGGAAATCAAGCTGGCCATCGACAGCCCCGAAGGTGCCGACAAGGTGACCTTCAACACCGTGGTGGCCGAGGCCGCCAGCGGCCGCTGAAGCCAGGAACTCATCCACTCGAGGAGACGACGATGCGCAGAATCATGAACGCGGCCTGGCTGCTCGGGAGCCTCATGCCCATGAGCGCGGCGCTGGTGGTGGCCCTGGCGCATGCGGCCCCTCCGTCAAGGGAGCCCGATGTCCACCGCTGGAGCAAGGAAGAGCGGGCCGTGCTCGCTTCGCTCAGCCTGACGCGGCTGCCGCCGGTACCGATCGACCCGTCCGATGCGGTCGAACGTTTGCCGGCAGCCATCGAGCTCGGCCAGCGCCTCTTCGCCGAGGCGCGAGTCAGCGCCAACGGCGCCGTGTCGTGCGCGAGCTGCCACGACCCGCGCAAGCAGTTCCAGGATGGGCTGCCCGTGGCGCGCGGCGTGGGCACGGGCTCGCGGCGCGCCATGCCCATCGTCGGCGCCGGCCACAGCACCTGGCTGTTCTGGGACGGCCGCAAGGACAGCCTGTGGGCGCAGGCGCTCGGGCCGCTCGAAGACGCGGTCGAGCATGGCGGCAATCGCACGCGATATGCGCACCTGCTTGCATCGAACTATCGCAAGGAATACGAGTCGCTCTTCGGCGCGATGCCCGAGCTCGAGGGCCTGCCTCGGGACGCCGGCCCTCTGGGCTCCGCAGCCGAGACAGCGGCCTGGGCCGCGATGGACCCTCGACAGCGCATGGCGGTATCGCGAGTTTTCGCCAACATGGGCAAGGCCATCGCGGCCTACGAGAAGTCCTTGCAGCACGAACCGTCGCGGCTGGACCGCTATGTCGATTCCCTCGAGGCGGGGCGCACGGCTGACCTTGCGGTGCTGCAGCCCGGCGAAGTGCGGGGGCTTCGCCTGTTCATCGGCAAGGGCCAGTGCGTCAGCTGTCACAACGGGCCGTTGCTGACTGACCAGCAGTTCCACAACACCGGCGTACCGCCCCGAAACCCCGCGCGGCCCGACCGGGGCCGGGCCGATGCGACCGCCAGGGTGCGCACCGACGAGTTCAATTGCCTGGGGCCGTTCAGCGATGCGAAGCCCGGCCAGTGCCAGGAGCTACGGTTCATGCTGGAAGACGACCCGGCCCTGCTCGGTGCATTCAAGACGCCAGGGCTGCGCGCCGTGGCGCAGCGCGCGCCCTACATGCACGCGGGGCAGTTGGCGACTTTGGAGCAGGTGGTGCGCCACTACATTGCCGCGCCGCATGCGGCGCTCGGGCACTCCGAGCTGACGCACCGGCATGCGGGCGGCGCTGCCGCCCCGAAGCACGACGAGCGCGCACCGATCGACCTGACCGATGCCGAAGTGGCCGACCTGGTGAGCTTCCTCGGCACCCTCGATGCCGGTCCGGCTTCGATGGCTGCTGCGCCGTCGGATCCGGGACCGGGGTCGGAACGTGCCTCGCTTCCGATGGATTCCAGCAAGTGCATCGGACTGAGTTGCCCCGGCGGCCGGCATCTCGGCCACATCGAGCTGCCCCAAGCCGACGGTGGATTGACGACGGTCTTCTATCCCACGGACACCCCCGAAGCATCGGTCCAGAAGGGCCCATTCAGCTTGTCATGGGCCGACGATGCACGACCCGAACGCGGCAACGGCAGACTCGTTGTGATTTCGCATGGCTCGGGAGGGTCACCCTGGGTCCATGTTGATCTGGCGCGCGCCCTCGTCGCGCGCGGTTTCACGGTGGCCATTCCGCAGCACGCGGGTGACAACTACCAGGATCCCTCGGAGCCGGGACCGACGAGTTGGGTGCGGCGCCCGATCGAGGTCAGCCGGGCCATCGACAGCGTGGCGTCCCATGGCAAGCTCGGACCGCTCCTGAAACTCGACAGGGTGGGAATCATTGGCGGCTCTGCAGGCGGCCACACCGCCCTCACGCTGGCGGGCGGCCGCTGGTCGCACAGCCGCTTCCGCGACCACTGCCTACAGCACATCGAGCAGGACTTCTCCTCCTGCGTCGGCTTCATTACCTTGCAGCGAGGCGACGGGCTCGACGGGATCAAGACCTGGGCGGCAAAGCTCGTCATCCGTCTTAGATTCTCCGACGCGACGCCGCAAGGGCACATCGACCCACGCATCGGGGCCGCCGTCGCGATGGTCCCGTTTGCGGCCGACTTCGATCCCGAGTCATTGCGGCAGCCACGCGTTGCGCTGGGACTGGTGATCGCGGACAAGGACGTCAACCAGGTGCCGCGCTTTCATGTGGAAGCCGTTCGAGCGGCCTGCGAGCCGCGATGCGAGGTCCTCCAGCGCCTGGCCGACGCAGGGCATGGCGCCATGCTCTCGCCGATGCCTCCCCTTCATGCGGGCAGCGTCGCCAAGACGCTTCTTGGCGATCCGCCGGCGTTCGATCGGGCGGCCTTGATTCCGCAGTTGAATGCCGATATCGCCGCGTTCTTCGTGCGGCACCTTGTTCCTCCCGCCCCGTAGAACCCCGACCGCAACGAGACGGCGCTAAGACCTATCGACGGAAAAGCAAGAACGCCCCCCGGTTCATCTTCGGGTACCCGCGCGGCAACTGGCGCTATCTTCAGTGACCACTCCCACCGTGCACCTCATGAACCTGATCGGCATTCCACTGCGCAAGCCAAGCAACAACGAGCTTGCCGCGTCCACCATACTGGCCGTCGGCCTTTGGATCGCCGGAATCGGATTGATTCACTCGACGCAGTGGTCGCTCAGCCGCGTCGAGGCGGGCGCGCTGCTCGTGGCGTGCCTGTGGGGCTGCATTTCGACGCGGGTGGGCATCCACATCGAGCGTGGCGGTCGCCACCTGCTGGCCAGCGTGGCCGGCAATGCGCTGCTGTTGGGCGCCTACGAATCGCTGGACTGGCTGCTGGCCTGATTCAGTCCAATCAAGCGGCCGCCACGCCGGGCTGCGCCCGGCCGCTTCGCGACTGCGAGACTGCGCAGCAACACAGCCCGCAGCCGAACACGCGCGGCGGCATCAGCCGCGCGAGCTGCGCTTCACTCCGGCTCCATTCCGGTGGCGCGCATCATCGCCTTGTATTCGTCGTTTTGATCCTTGGTGAACTCGCCGAGTTTCTCAGGCGTTGAGCCGACGAAAATGAATGCCTGCCTCTCCATCACGTTCACCACTTCGGGGCGCTGCGCGGCTGCCAGGAATTCCTTGTTCAGCCGAAGCACGATGTCGCGCGGCAGCTTCGCCGGCCCGTACAAGGCGGCCCAGGATGTGATCGAAAACTGTGGCATGCCGGCCTCTGCCAGCGTCGGCACATCCGGAAGGATCGGACTGCGCTTGCCGGTGATGACAGCCAGCGGGCGCAGCTTGCCCTCGCGGATATGAGGCACCACGGTGCCTGCCGACACGACCATGAACTGCACCCGTCCGGCAATCAGGTCGGTCAGCGCCTGCGGCTCGCCCTTGTAGGGCACGTGCACCATCTTCACGCCGGCCAGGTGCGAGAACTGGGCCGTCGACATGATGCCGGTGGTGTTGCCGGTCGCGAAGCTGAGCTTGTCCGGATTGTCCTTGGCGTACTTGATCAATTCGGCGATCGTCTTCACAGGCACGCTCGGATGCACGACCACGAAGAACGTGTAGCGTCCAATGTCGGCGATCGGCGTGAAGTCGCGTACCGGATCGTACGGGGGGTTCTTCTTCAACGACGGTGCCACCGCCATGGGGCTGTTGGTGGCGAACAGCAGCGTGTACCCGTCGGGCGCAGCGCGCACCACCTCGGCGCCCGAAATCGCGCCGTCTGCGCCGGCTTTGTTCTCGACCACCACGGTTTGGCCGATCGACTGCGAGACCGCCCCGCCGAAGGCCCTTGCGATCGTGTCGGTCGCGGAACCCGGGGGGAACGGCACGACGAGCCTGATCGGTTTGGCGGGATAGGTCTGCGCGGCAACGGTCAACGAGAACGCGCCGAACATCAGTGCGGCCAGTAACTTTTTCATCTGAGATATCTCCTGTTGGTTTCCGCTCGTCCGGCGCCCCTTGGGCAAGCTCTCGGCGAGTGTGTTTTGGGCGGTGGTACGGCACGAATCGACCAAGGTTCGCATATCGGGCCGATACCCCTCAAGTGTCTGGGCATCAGTGCTGCGAATCAAGCCTTCGTCAACCGACTTGATGACCGGGTTCAGCAGCCGGCCCGCCGGAGTTCGAAAATATCAGCTCCAGGTGTAGCGCTTGCATCTGACGTGCTCGATACTTTGTCGCCCCATCAGCCAACAACCACGGAGGAGCAACATGCGATTTGGCATTTTTATGGCGCCTTTTCACCCGCCTGCAGGCCAGGATCCTATCTCGGCCATACAGCGCGATCTCGAGGTCGTTCAGCTCCTCGACAGACTCGGATACGAAGAAGCCTGGATTGGCGAGCATCACTCCGCCGGCACCGAGATCATTCCCGACCCGATGATCTTCATCGCCTTTGCGGCCCCACAGACCCGTCATATCAAGCTGGGCACCGGCGTCCTGTCGCTGCCGTATTACAACCCGCTGCTCGTGGCTGATCGCGTCTTCTTTCTCGATCAGCTGCTCCGCGGTCGCTTCATGCTTGGGCTGGGCCCGGGCGCGCTGCCCGGCGACGCTGCGATGCTCGGCATTTCGATCGAGGAGCAAAGATCCGCCCTCGAGCACGACACCGATGTCCTGATGCATCTTCTGCGCAGCGACGAACCGATCAGCGTCGAGACATCCCGATACAAGCTGGTCAACGCGAAGTCGCAATACGGCCCTTACAGCGACTTCGACATCGCGGTGGCTGCCATCGCATCGCCAACCGGTCCGCGCGTGGCCGGAAAGCACGGGCTTGGGCTGCTGTCGATCGGAGCGACCACCACCGATGGCTTCGACCTCCTCGCTCATCACTGGAATGTGATGGAGGAACGCGCCGCCAAGTTCAACACAAAGGCCGATCGCAATCAGTGGCGACTCGTCGGCCCGATGCACATTGCCGAAACGCGCGAGCAGGCGATCGAAGACGTCCGATTCGGTCTGGACGCCTGGTGTCACTACACCCAGAAGATTCTCGCGGTGCCCCATTTCCGGGCTGCGGGGCAGACATTCGAGGAGCGCGTCGCCTGGGTCAACGAGACCGGGCTCGGCGTGATCGGCACACCCGACGATGCGATCAAGCAGATCGAGCGTCTGGAGAAGCAATCGAATGGCGGCTTCGGTGCTTATCTGATGGTTCACCATGAATGGGCGCGCCCGGCCGCGGTCAACCGTCATTACGAGTTGTTCGCACAGTACGTGAAGCCGCGATTCCAGCGGCTTGCCTCCCGAACCATCGCTGCAGAGAACCGGGCGATCGGAGAATGGCAGGCGCTCGGCGACCGTGTCGAACGCGCCGTTGCTGCTGCGACCGAGCGGCACCAGTCCGAAAAAAGCGGCTGACTTCCCGACTCCGCCGCGGGCGCCGAATGCGATCGCGTTCGGTTTGAAGGCCGCATAGGTCGATGTCCGTGGCAACGAGGCACGCTCGGTTCCAAGGACACCGGAGCGCGCGGCCCTGCCGCTCGCCGTCGGAAAGCGCCTACGCCCTCGCGGCTGAGGCGATCCCCTCCTGCAATTTCTACCGGTGCGGGTTGCGCGCAACGTGCAACTCCTTCCCTGCGAGCAAGCGGCACTCCCGAGCAATTGCCTGAAGCGGGCCGCTGAGGGAAGGCGACGGCGGCGGGAACATTGATTGCCGCATTTCCTTCATGAGCGACCCAGCCGATGAAGCGACTTCCGGCCCGCCGCCGCGCAGCGACCGTCCGGCCGATACGGCCATAGACCTGCCTGTCATCGAGGAGGACATCCGCATCGGGCGAGAGGAGGTCTCGACCGGCGCTCTTCGCGTTCGCGTCGAGCAGCGGGAAGGCACCGTCGAGATCGACCTCGAGTCGACGCTGTACTCGGCGGACGTCCAGCGCGTGGCTGTCGGCCGCGAGGTCGACGAAATGCGCCCGCCTTACCAGGACGGCAGCGTGCTGGTGGTGCCGGTGTACGAGGAAACCATCGTGCTTCAGAGACGTTGGGTGCTCAAGGAAGAACTTCGAATCCACCGCACCGCCGAGCAGCGGCGCTGGACGGAACCTGTCGTGGTGCGCCGCGACCACGCCCTGATCGAGCGGCGGGACGCAGACGGAACCTGGTCTGCCGCCGAACCCGCAAGGCGTCCTGAACCCGACCGTTGAGTCGCCCCGTGCGAGCTCGACCCTTTGTGACCTCTCGAAAGCGAGCCCATCATGAAACAGACAGTTGTAGGTGTTTTCGACCAGTACAGCGCCGCACAGCACGCCGCCGACTTGCTGCGCGAGCGAGGAATTTTCGACCACGACGACGTGCGCATCACGGCTGCGGACGACACCGGCACGGCGCCTTCCGGCAGCACCGTCAGTCACGAAGACAAGGGCCTGATGGAACGCATCCGCGACTTCTTCTCAGGCGCGGTGGACGACGACGATGAAGTCAGCGTGTATTCCGAACATGTGCGCCGGGGCGGTGCCGTGCTGAAAGTTCAGGTCGAGGACGAGGCGCAGGTTGAAGTGGCGAGCGAGGTGCTCGAAGCGGCCGGTGCGGTGGACGTCGACAAGCGCGTCGACGAATGGCAGTCCAGCGGCTGGGTACGGGATTCACGAACGTCTTCCGCTCCGCTGTCGGCAGCATCCCCTGCCTCGACCACCGCTGGCACTGCCCGGACGGGCTCCGATCGGACCGACATTCGCAGCGGCAAGCTCGGCGCAACCGGCGAACGCAGCGATGTGCTCCCGGTCGTCCGCGAGGAAATGCAGGTAGGCAAGCGCACGCTCAGGGCCGGCGGCGTACGCGTGTATTCGCGCATCGTCGAAGACCCGGTTCACGAGTCGGTCGAATTGCGCGAGGAAGCGGCCCGGGTGGAGCGCCGCCCGGTCGACCGTCCGGCCAGCGAGGCTGACCTGAGCGGCATGCGCGAACGGACGATCGAGGTCGAAGAGACTGTGGAGCGGCCCGTCGTGCAGAAGGTGGCACGCGTGGTCGAAGAAGTCGTCGTCGGCAAGGACGTGCGCCAAAAGACGGTGAAGATCGACGACACCGTGCGCCACACCGAGGTCGAGGTCGAGAATCTTCCCGGGGGTGCGAGTGCGGGCGCGGTGCGGGCATACGAAGAGTTCGACACGGATTTCCGTTCCGACTTCAAGACACGCTACGGCGCCAGCGGTCGGCGCTTCGAAGACGTAGAGCCCGCTTACCGGTACGGACACTCGCTCGCCAGCGACAGTCGCTACAGCGGCAAGCGCTGGGACGACATCGAAACCGACGTTGGCCGTGATTGGACCCGTGAACACCCGGGCAGCACCTGGGAAGAGATCAAGGCCAGCGTAAGGCACGCCTGGGAACGCGCGACGCGCTGATCGAACACTGTAGCCGGGGCGCAGCGGCACGCACGCAAGTGCGCGCCCTGCACCTCAGTCCAGCTTCGCGCCAGAGCGCTTTGCAACCTCGCTCCAGCGCGTGGTTTCGCTCTTGATATAGGCCTTGAACTGCTCGCGGTTCATGGTGCCCGGCAAGGCGCCCATGCCGGCCCAGCGTGTGCTGATGTCCTGGCTGGCCAGCGCCTTGTTCACCTCGGCGGTCATGCGCTCGACGATTTCCGGCGGCGTGCCCTTGATCGCCCATAACCCGTACCAGCTCGAGACCTCATAGTCCGGCAAGCCGGCTTCGGCAGCGGTAGGCACATTGTCGAAACCTGGCACCCGCTTGTTGCTGGCCACCGCCAGCGCCTTGAGTTGGCCCGACTTGATGAAGTTGCCCGCGCCGGCCAGGGTGTCGAACATCATGTCAACCTGCCCCGCGATCAGGTCCTGCAGGGCCGGGCCGGTGCCGCGGTAGGGGATGTGCGTGATGAACAAGTTGTTCTTGACCTTGAACAACTCGCCAGCCAGATGCTGTGAAGTGCCACTGCCGGTGGAGGCGTAATTGAGCCGGCCGGGATTCTTGCGGATCCGTGCGATCAGGTCCTTGACGCTGTTCTCCGGCACGCGGCCCGGATGGACGACGATCACGTGCGGCACGCTGCCCAGAATGGCAACCGGCTCGAAATCGCGTTCAAGCTCGTAGCTGAGCTTGGGGTACATGCTCGGCGCAATCGTGTGGTGCACCGCACCGAGCAGCCACGTGTACCCGTCAGGCGCCGCCCGGGCAGCAATGGCAGCACCGATGGTGCCCCCTGCCCCGCCGCGGTTCTCCACAACGATCGGCACGCCAAGTTGACTGCTTAGCTGGCGAGCGAGGGGCCGGCCAAAGGCATCAACGGCGCCCCCCGGAGGAAAGGGGTTGATGAAGGTCAGGGGCTTGTTGGCTGCGGGCCAGCTCTGTGCCTGGGCAGCGCTCAGAAACACACCCAGTCCAAGAAGGACCAGACCGGTGCGCCAAAATCTGTTGATCTGCATTGCGAATCCTCCACATACACGCTGCCTGGCCAGGGGTTTCAAGTCGCGCGGGGCATCAACGGCCCTGGCTCCAGGAACACGCTGAGTCTTTTATACCAGCCGGTTCACCTCTGCGAGCGTGAAGACGGGCGAAATCGGCCGCATTGCAGTCCCGTTGGGATATGAGCGTCGAAGTAACACGGCGCGGACCGCCCGCGCAAGTGACCCCCGTACAGGGGCTGACCGGCGCGCTGGCCAGTCGCGTGTATACCGCAACTCCAGAAGGGTCACCCGCTCCCGCCTGCATGTGGCAAATCGTTAAAATACGCCCGGAGAGCCGGTTGACCTGGTTCCGCGCCTCCGGACGACGCCGGGCCGACAAGGCCCTTCGACGCTGACTTTCGGAGCGCCCCCGCAACAATCGATTCCTGCGAACCCAACTTCCCCAACATCGGCAGAGGAGCAAAGCGATGCCATCCCCCGGCGGACTGGCGGCCGTGGCCGCCCATCTCGCGCAACGTCGGCCGGCGATCCTTCAGGCCTGGCGCGATGCCGTCACTTCCGATCCGACGCTGACCACCGGCTCGTCGCTGCCGATCGCGCAGCTTCATGACCACCTTCCAGCGCTGCTTGCCGACTTCGAACGCAAGCTCGCAAGCCTGGAGCCCGCCGAGTCTGCAGAATCGCGCGAGGTGCTCAGCGATGTGCTGGATGGAGACGCGGCAGCCCATGGCCTGCACCGCTGGCAGCAGGGGTTCGACGTGGCCGAGGTCACGCGGGAACTGGCGAAATTCAATGAATGCGTCGTCGTCGAACTCGACACCTTCGTGGAGGCCCACCCCGATCTTGACCGCACAGTGATGCCACTGGTCCGGCGCGCCTGGGCACAGCATCACGGCGCCGCTGTGAGCGCGAGCACCATGCAGTACTTCCAGTTGCAGCAGCTCGAAGCCAAGAGCCACATCCGCGACCTCGAAGCCGCCCTCGAATCACTGCGCCAGATGGAACAGCAGCACGCCGAGCTCTGGCAGCAGGCTGCACACGACCTGCGCGGCAACGTTGGCGTGGTCGCACACGTGGCGGCGGGCCTCACTTCCAGCAAGGCATCCACGCAGGCCCGCGACGTCTTCCTTCGCCTGCTCGAGCGCAACGTGAACGCGCTGCGACATCTGCTGAACGACGTGACCGGACTCGCGCGACTGCAAGGGGGTCAGGAACGGCGGGTCCTGGAGCAGATCGACGTAGCGGCACTGCTGCATGATGTGTGCGAAGGCCTGCAGCACGCTGCGCAGGACAGGTACCTGTCGCTGAGCTTCGACGGCCCGAGGCCGCTGTCCGTCGAAGGAGACTCGGTCAAGATCCGGCGCATGACCCAGAACCTGGTGCTCAACGCCATCCGATACACGTCAAAAGGCGGCGTCACGGTGACCTGGGGCCAGGGGGGCGGCACGGATCCGGACCGCTGGTTCATCGAGGTTCGGGACACCGGCCCGGGCTTCCATGCGGGCCCCGGCTCGCCTCTGGCAGGCGCTCTGGAAGAGGCGTCGGACCAGTCCAGCCAGATCTCGGCCGATGCCCTGCAAGGCGTGGTCAGCCATGCGGATGGGCACCTCGCCGAAGCCGGCGCGCATAAGCCCGTTGACCTCCGGCCGATTCAGCCAGGCCCGGGCGAAGGCATCGGCCTGTCGATCGTCAAACGCCTGTGCGAACTGCTGGATGCCACACTGAGCGTGCAGTCGACCGCCGGTGAGGGCACCAGGTTTCGCATTCATCTGCCGCGGCGATACACTGGGCCATGAAACTGCGAATTGCCGCGGGCGTTCGAATTTCCGCGGACTGAGGTTGCCTGAAGGGCCTCTGCCGCCAAAGCGGTGCCCAAGAGGCGTTTCACATGCAACTCACCGTCGTGGCGATCGGCGCTTCGGCAGGCGGGCTCGCCGCGCTGCGCGAGTTCTTCAGCGCCGCGACCGCCGACCCGCGGATCGCCTATGTGGTCGTGACGCATCTTCCGGCGCACCATGTCAGCAATCTGGCCGAACTGCTGGGCCGCACCGGGGTGCTGCCAGCGCGCGAGCTGGCCGACGGCGAGCACCTCACCGGCGGACAGGTGCACGTCATGCCGCCGGGCCAGCTGATGGCATTGCGCCAAGGCGCGATCCGGTTCGAGCCGCAGGCCATCTTGCATACCTCCGGCCGAAAGCCGATCGACTTCTTCATGACGTCTCTGGCCGAGCAGGTGCCGGAGCACTGCGTCGGCATCGTTCTCAGCGGCACCGACCACGACGGCACGCTCGGCCTCAAGGCCATCAAGGCAGCGGGGGGTCTGACGATGGTTCAGACCCCGGGCATGGCCGAATTTTCGAGCATGCCGCAAAGCGCCATTGCCGCCGGTGCAGCCGACAGGATCCTTTCCGCGCATGACATGCCGGCCGCACTGTCGGCCTATCTCGGGCGTCGGCCGTCGGATGCCGGAGCCGACGGCGCCGAGGCGCCCGACAATCCGGAAGACGCGGACCGACTGAACGCCGTCCTGACGCTGGTGCTGGCCAGGACCGGCAACGACTTCCGTCTGTACCGCACCAGCATGCTGCGCCGTCGACTGAGCCAGCGCATGGCATTGAAGGCCTGCATTCACCCGGCCGACTACATGGCATTGCTGGACCAGTCGCCTGACGAAGCCGCAGCCCTCAGTGCAGAATTCCTCATCGGCGTGACCGACTTCTTCCGCGATTCCGAGGCATGGCAGGAAGTTGAACGATTGCAGATGCCGGCCCTGGTGGCGCAGCGTCAGGTCGACGATCTGCCGTTTCGGGTCTGGACGCCCGGGTGCTCGTCGGGCGAAGAAAGCTACTCCATCGCCATGCTGCTGCAGGAACAGCTGGCAGGACACGGGGCGACTGACTCGGTCCAGATTTTCGGGACAGACATCGATCACGAGGCGCTGGCCGTCGCCCGCAAAGGCGTCTACCCCGACAGCATCGCCTCGACGGTGTCGCCGCAGCGCCTGGCACGCTTCTTCGACCGGCAAGACGGGCACTTCGCCGTGCGCAAGTCGCTTCGTGACGCAGTGATGTTCGCACCACAGAACCTGGTGCGCGACACCCCGTTCTCGCGGCTGGACATGGTGCTGTGCCGCAATGTGCTGATGTACTTCGACCCGGCGCTGCAGGAGCGCGTGATCCGGCTTTTCCACTTCGCCCTCAAGCCGGGCGGGCTGCTGTGGCTCGGCCGAGCCGAATCGCTGCCCATCAAAAGCGAGCTCTTCGAACCCGTCTCGCGGGACGTCCGCCTTTTCCGCCGGCTTGGCGGTCGCGCTCAACTGCCACCAGGCTATGTGGTCAAGGGCAATCTGGCGGTCGACTGGCAGCGGCGCGACAGTGAAAAGCCGGCGCAGGTGGCCGAGATCTCGCGCCAGCAGCTTGGACAGCGCCAGGTGGATGCTGCCGTGCTGATCGATCGCAACAGCCGGGCGCTGCATTTCCAGGGCGACGTCGCACGGTTCATGGCGCCGCAAGGCGACGCCTCGCTGGACCTGCAGCGGCTGGTTCGGCCCGAACTGCGCGTGCCTCTGAGAACCGCGCTGCGTCAGTCGCTCGGCGAGCGGCGCGCCGTCCAGCGCCGCACCACGGTCGGCGCCATGTGGGTCACCCTGCAGGCCGAACCGGTGGCTGTCGACGACAGCCGGGGGCTGAGTCTGGTGACCTTCAATGTCGCAAACCCTGCAGGAGCCCGCGAGCAGGCAGCCCCCACCGACGTGACTGTCAGGGACACAGTCCTGGACGAACTTCACGAAAGTCGCCGCGAACTGGCGCTGGCGCTTGAGGACGCCGAGCGCAACAACGAGGACCTGCGGATCGCGGGGGAAGAGGCGTCTTCCTTGAACGAGGAGCTGCAGTCCTCCAACGAGGAGCTTGAAAGCTCGAAGGAAGAACTTCAGTCGCTCAACGAGGAACTGAGCACGGTCAATGCCGAACTCGAAGACAAGATCGTGGAGGTCAGGCGCAATGCCGACGATGTGGCCAACCTGCTGGACAGCACCCACATCCCTACCGTTCTGCTGGACGGATTCCTGCACATCCGACGCTTCACGCCGGCTGCGGCTTCGCTGTTCCACCTGCGGGCCAGCGACGAAGGCCGGCGATTGAACGAGCTTGCCAGCACGGTTTCCGACCCGCACTTCAACACGCACTGCAGCGAGGTGCTGGACTCCGGTCAACCCTCGGAGGAAGAGGTGGCCAGCGGCGGCGGTGCCGTCTATCTGCGACGCATCCTGCCTTACCGCACGGGCAAGGGAGACATCGATGGTCTGGTCGTGACCTTCGTCGACGTCAGCCAATTGCGCAAGGCCGCCGAGCAGTCGCGCCGGCTGCAGGCGACGCTCGAAGATTCCAACGACGCGGTGTTCAGCTACAACGCCGAAGGCGGCATCCTGTTCTGGAACGAGGGTGCCAATCGCGCTTATGGCCACGACCGGGAGCAGGCGATGCAGGTCGGCTTCTTCGGTCTGGTGCCCGACAAGGATCGCGATGCCGCCCGCCAGGTCATCGCGACTGTCATCGCAAGCGGCAGTATCGGGCCTCAGATCGTCGATCGCATGACCCGGGATGGCCAGACGGTCCATGCTTCGGTGACGGTGTCGGCGCTGCGGGACGATCGAGGCCGCAGCTATGCACTGCTGTCGACCGAACGCGACATCACCGAGCGACTTCGCATTGAAGGCGAGATCCGGTTCCGACGGCTCGCCGACGACATCCCGTCGCTGCTTCGGGTCGAGGACATCCACGGCATGGCCGAGTTCGTCAATCGCGCCTGCATCGAGTTCACCGGGCGGCCGCGCGAGATGCTGCTGGGCCACGGCTGGCTTCAGCTCATTCATCCTCAGGAACGCGACGCCTATCTGGCACAGCAGGCCGCGGCGAAGAGCGCCCATGCGCCACTGGAGGTGGACTTCCGCCTGCTGCGCTCGGACGGCGTCTATCGCTGGATGCGTTCAATCAGCAAGCCGTATGCCGATGCCGCCGGACAGTTCGCCGGATTCGTGGCGATGATGCTCGACGCGGAGGACCGGAAGCGCGCCGAGACGGCGCTGCTGACGGCAGACCGGCGCAAGGACGAATTCCTGGCAATGCTGGCGCACGAACTGCGCAATCCGCTCGCGCCCGTCAGCAACGCAGCCCGGGTACTGGCTGCCAGCGGCACGAAGGACGACCGCATCCTCTGGGCGGCCGGTGTCATCGAGCGCCAGACCGCCGTGCTCGCCAAGCTGCTGGACAGCCTGCTGGACGTGGCTCGCATCGCCAGCGGCAAGACGAGGCTGGAACTGGCGCCCGTCGACCTTCGTGTGGTCCTCACTAGGGCCGTCGAGATGTGCGAGCCGGTGTGCAAGGAACGGCGGCAGCGTCTTCGGGTGTCCTTTTCCGACACTCAGGAGCTGATGGTCGAAGGCGATGTCGTGCGCCTCATCCAGGTGCTGGCCAATCTTCTCAATAACGCATCGAAGTATTCCGATGAGGGAAGCGACATTCGTGTGGACCTGGAGCGGATCGACGGCGACGCGGTCGTTCATGTGGTCGACACCGGCGCAGGCCTTTCGGAGGACTTCATTCCGCACATTTTCGACCTCTTCAGGCAGGCCGACCGAACGCTGGACCGCGCCAAGGGGGGTCTGGGACTGGGGCTGACACTCGTTCGGCAACTGGTCGAACTGCACCGCGGCAGCGTGATGGCGACCAGCGCAGGCCTTGGCAAGGGCAGCCGGTTCACGGTTCGGCTTCCATTGCTGGCTGGCGCACCCGCGATCCGCTTCGCGCGCGACACGGCGATTCCGGACCCGACGGGTTCCGGCCTTCGCATCCTTGTCGTGGACGATCATGTCGATGGCGCCGCCACGCTGGCCATGGTCCTGCAGAGCCACGGCCATCGGATTGCCGTGGCGCACGACGGCGCGACTGCGCTGGACATGTCGGCGGACGGAGCGGATGTGGTGATACTGGACGTCGGACTGCCCGGCATGGACGGCTACACCGTGGCGCGCACCCTGCGAGGCCGGCCGGACACAGCAGACGTCATGCTGCTCGCGCTGACGGGATACGGACAGCCGGAGGACTTGGAAAAGGCCCTGGCGGCGGGCTTCAACGGCCATCTGATCAAGCCCGTCGACTTCGACAGGCTGTTGGCGCTGCTCGCGAATCGGGTGCCACGCACGGAACG
>DAONCJ010000015.1:0-18374 GCA_035401985.1 Burkholderiaceae bacterium
GCGGAAAGGCAACGTTCTCGAACACCGTGAGGTCGGTGAACAGTGCGCCGAACTGGTAAAGCAGGCCCATGCGCCGTCGTGCCGCATACAGACCGTCCCGATCCAGCGTGTGCAGCACCTTGCCTTCGAAGGTGACGGCCCCGGCGCGCGGTTTCAGCAGTCCACCGATCAGCCGCAGGATCGTGGTCTTGCCGGATCCCGAGCCGCCGATGAGCGCCACGACGCGTCCGCGCTGGAAGCGCATCGATACGCCGTCGAGGATGATGCGGTCGCGGTATCCGAAGCGGACTTGATCGAGCTGGAGGATGTCTGGAGTCAAAGGAAACAGGCGCGCTGACGCAACGGGGGCCTAATTCTAGACCGGGGCGCGCATGGCTGCCGGAAACCGCGTTCAGGCGAGCACACGGGCCTCGGCCTCGCCGATCTGCTCCAGCGTGCCGGCAAGCACCAGCGTGTCACCCGCCTGCAGGCACAATTCGGAGGCCGGATCGACGATCCGCTGGCCTGCCCGCACCACCGCGCTGACCCGGGCGTCGCCCAGCATCACCTTCGCCAGCGGCTGGCCGACAGCCTGGCTGGCCGAGGACAAGACCACCGCGCGCAGGTGGATCTGCGCGTCCTCGATGGCATCCTCGTCCGAATCGTCGGTGCCATGGAAGAAACCGTGCAGCAGGGTGTATCGGCTCTCGCGCACCTTGCGGACCCGGCGCAGGACGCGCGACATCGGCACGCCGGCCAGCGCCAGCGCATGGGAGGCCAGCATCAGGCTGCCCTCGACGATTTCCGGCACGACCTCGGTCGCGCCCGCGGCGCGCAGGCGGGCGATGTCGGCTTCGTGAGAAGTCCGCACGAGGATCGGCAGCTGTGGCGCCATTTCGCGCACCAGATGCAGGATGCGCAGCGCCACCGGCGTGTCGTCGAAGGTGATGGCCAGTGCCCGCGCCCGGTGCACGCCCGCCGCCAGCAGGGTTTCTCGCCGGCCGCTGTCGCCATAGACGACCGATTCGCCGGTGGCGGCCGCCTGCCGGACCCGGTCGGGGTCGAGGTCGAGCGCCATGAACGACACCTTTTCCGACTCCAGCACGTGCGCGAGCGCCTGTCCGCAGCGGCCGTAGCCGCAGATGATGACGTGCCGGTCGCGCGCCAGGCTTCGGCTGGCGATCGTCTGCAATTGCAGCGAGCGCTGCAGCCATTCCTGGCTGGACACCCGCAGCGCCAGCCGGTTGGCCTGCTGGATGAGCAGCGGACTGACCAGCAGCGACAGCAGCATCGCCGCCAGCACCGGCTGCAGGGTGGGGTCGCCCATCAGCCCCACCGAGGCGGCCAGAGCAAGCAGCACGAAGCCGAACTCGCCCGCCTGTGCCAGCCAGACAGCAGTGCGGACCGCCACGCCCGTGGAGCCGCCGAAGGCCCGGACCACGCCCGCCACCACGACGAACTTGAGCAGGATCGGCAGGCTGGCCAGGATCAGCACCCGCGGCCACGCCTCGATCACCACCCACATGTTGAGGTGGGTGCCGATCGCCACGAAAAACAGCCCGAGCAGGACATCGCGGAACGGCTTGATGTCCTCCTCGACCTGGAAGCGAAACTCGGTTTCGGCGATCAGCATCCCCGCCACGAATGCGCCCAGCTCCATCGACAGGCCGGCCTTCTTGGACAGCCAAGCGAAAAGCAGCGTGGCCAGCAGCACATTGAGCGTGAACAGCTCGTGCGATCGCTGTCGGGCCACCACATTGAACCAGCGCTTCATGAGCCGCGGCCCGAAGCGCAGCAGCAGGACCAGCAGGCCGGCGGCCAGCAGGATTGCCTGGACCAGCGCCAGCATCCAGGAATCGCCGCCCGTGGCCAGCGCCGGTATCACGATCAGCAGCGGAATGACCGCAAGGTCCTGGAACAGCAGCACGCTGAACACGCGGCGCCCGTGTTCCGTCTCGAGCTCGCGCTTTTCGGCCAGCAGCTTGACCACCATGGCGGTCGACGACATGGCCACGGCGCCCCCGAGCGCCAGCGCGATCCGCCAGTCGACCTGGGCCCCGAGCAGCCAGCCGCTCAGGGCGACCGGAGCGACCAGCAGTGCCGCCCCGACCAGCAGCATGGTGACGCTCACCTGGGCCGCGCCCAGGCCGAACACCAGGTTGCGCATCGAGGTGAGCTTGGCCAGGTTGAATTCCAGGCCGAGCGTGAACATCAGGAACACCACGCCCAGTTCGCCGGCGTGCGCCACCGCCTCCGGATCGCCCGCCAGGTTGGCCGCGTGCGGACCCAGCAGGATCCCGACGGCCAGATAGGCCACCAGCGGCGGCAGACGCAATGCCCGCAGGGCCACCACCGCAACGACGGAGGCGGCCAGCAGGATCAGCGCAAGTTCCAGGGATGTCAGCAATACAGGACTCGCATTGAGGGCCGGGAGACGATCTTTGATACCAGATACCGCACCGGGCCGGTGGCCGCATCGATGTCGATATACTCATTCGAATGAACATCCCGATTCTATCGGCGGCCAGCGATCCCTCCGGCGCGCCCCCCGCCGGCGCCCTGCCGGACCGGGCCGCACAGGCGGTGCGCCTGAAGGCGCGCGCCATCGAGGTGCTGCAGATCGAAGCCGAAGCGATTTCGGCCCTGCCTCAGCGGATCGGCGACGACTTCGTGCGCGCCTGCGAGATCCTGCTGGCCTGCCGTGGCCGGGTCGTGGTCAGCGGCATGGGCAAGTCAGGCCATGTCGCGCGAAAGATCGCCGCCACGCTGGCGTCGACCGGCACACCGGCCTTCTTCATGCATCCCGGCGAAGCGAGCCATGGCGACCTCGGCATGGTCACCGCCGATGATGTCGTTCTGGCGCTTTCGTACTCCGGCAACACCGACGAGCTGCTGGCCATCGTGCCCCTGGTCAAGCGCCGCGGATCGCGCCTGATCGCCATGACCGGCGCAGCCGATTCACGGCTGGCGCTGCTGGCCGATGTCCATCTTGACGCCGCGGTCGAACGCGAGGCCTGCCCGCTCAATCTGGCGCCCACCGCCAGCACCACCGCGTCACTGGCGCTGGGCGACGCGCTGGCCGTGGCACTGCTGGAGGCGCGCGGATTCGGTCCCGACGACTTCGCCTCGTCGCACCCGGGCGGCGCGCTGGGCCGGCGTCTGCTGACCCACGTGAGCGACGTGATGCGCACCGGCGACGCCCTGCCCACCGTGCGCTGCGGCGCGCCGGTCGGAGCGGCCATCCTCGAGGTCACCCGCAAGCGCATGGGCATGGTCGCGGTGCTGGACGAAGAAGGCATCGTGCAGGGCATCTTCACCGACGGCGACCTGCGCCGCCTGCTCGAGCGCGGCGGCGACATCCGCGGACTGGCCGTCGACTCCGCCATGACAGCGCATCCAAGCACCATCGGGCCGCACGCCCTGGCGGCCGAGGCGGTCCAGCTGATGGAAGCGCGGCGCATCAGTCAGCTGCTGGTCGTCGATCAGCGCCGCCACCTGGCCGGCGCGCTGCACATTCACGATCTGCTGGCGGCCAAGATCGTCTGACCGCTCCCGAGACTCTCTTGCCCTCGCCTTCCTCGACCGATCCAGCGGCGCCGCCGCGCGCCAGCGCCCGTGAAGCGGCATCCCAACTGCGCCTGCTCGCGCTGGACGTCGACGGCACGCTCACCGACGGATCAATCTGCATCGGCCCGGCCGGCGAGGCGATGAAGATCTTTTCGGTGCACGACGGCTTCGGGCTGGCGCTGCTTCGCGAGGCCGGGCTCGAGCTGGCGATCATCACCGGGCGGCAGTCGGCGATCGTCCAGTCCCGCGCGGCGGAACTTCGCATTCCTCATGTTCGTCAAGGCGTCCATGACAAGGCCGCTGAGCTCAGGGCTCTGTGTGCGCAGCTCGGCATCGAGCCCCGGCAGGCCGCCTACATGGGGGACGACTGGCCCGATCTTGCGGCAATGGCAACCGCCGGACTGGCGCTGGCGCCCGCCAATGCCGTACTTCCGGTTCGAGAGCGGGCCGACTGGGTTGCGGTCCGCAGCGGCGGGCACGGCGCCGTGCGCGAGTTCGCCGAGTGGTGGCTGGCGCAGCAGGGTCTGCTCGAACCGCTGCTCCAGCGATATCTGGGTCCTTCGTCGGACAGCCTCGCTGGCGGACCGTCCCAGGGCGCGACCGGACTGCCGCCGTCCTGGTCGGCCTGAGCGCGCACGGGCCCGATCCATGCGCAAGCGCCATTACGACCAGCTCGCCGCCGCGCTGTCCATCGTGCTGCTGGCCGCGCTGGCGGCCAGCAGCTATTACCTGGCCGAGCTTTCCGAGCGGTTTCCGCGTGCCACAGGCGAGCGCAAGGTCACCCACGACCCCGACTATTTCGTCGAGCGCTTTTCGCTGACCCGCGTCAACGAGCGGGGCGAACCCACGTTTCGCATGTCCGCCCAGCGGCTGCTCCACTTCCCCGACGACGACACCAGCGAGTTCGCCAAGCCGGTCCTGATCAGCCTCGACCCGGCAAAGCCCCGGGTCACGGTGACGGCCGAGCGCGGCCAGGCCGGCAGCAAAGGCCAGGAGACCCATCTGTACGACAACGTGGTGCTGACCCGTGCGGCCGAATCGGGCAAGCCGCCGCTTCGCATCACGACCGAGTACGTGCTCCTGCTGCCCGAGGAGGATGTCGCCCGCACCGATCGCGCGGTTCGCATAGCCTATGGAGAGTCGGTGTTGACGGGCGTCGGGATGGAATTCAATAATGCCGCCCGCACGCTGGATGTCCACTCCCGCGTCCAGAGCCGCTGGGTCGGATCCCAGGCTCCCAACAGCAGCCCCTCCCGATGACACCACATTCCCTCGAACGGCCTGCCGACCGCGCCGCTCGCCACCCGGCCTGGCGACGAGCCGCGCTCGTCGGCGCCCTGGGAGCGCTGATGACGGCCGTCACGCCGGCCTTTGCCGAAAAAGCCGATCGCGCCAAGCCGACCCAGATCGACTCCGACGCCATGCAGTACGACGACACCAAGCAGACGACCGTGTTCACCGGCAACGTCACGCTCACGAAGGGAACACTCGTCATTCGCGGCGATCGTCTGGTATTGCGCCAGGACCCCGAGGGTTATCAGTACGGTACCGCCTACGGAAATCCGGCCACCTTTCGCCAGAAGCGGGACGGCATCGACCAGTTCGTCACAGGCCTCGGCCAGCAGCTCGAGTACGACGGCAAGACCGAAATCGTGAAGTTCCGCGACCGCGCCCAGGTCAAGCGACTCGAGCGCGAGCGAGTCACCGACGAGCTGCACGGCAACCTCATCGTCTACGACAGCCGCACCGAGTTCATCTCGGTCGAAAGCGGTGGCGCGCGAGCAGCCACCCCCGAAAATCCCGGGGGCCGGGTGCGCGTGATCATTCAGCCCCGGACGACCGAAGCACCTGCGCCCGCCGCCGTGCCGCTCAAGCCCGCCGAGCGCATCGCGCCGGCGCCGGCCCGCTAGCAGGCTGCCGCGCTTGGATGCTTCTCTCGCCAGCGGGCCGGCGACTGCCGGACAGCCGGGCAGTCGCCTGTCGGTTCAGCACCTGATGAAGGCCTATCACGGCCGCCAGGTCGTGCGGGATGTGTCGCTGGAAGTGCAAAGCGGCGAGGTGGTCGGCCTGCTCGGACCCAACGGCGCCGGCAAGACGACCTGCTTCTACATGATCGTCGGGCTGGTGCCCTGCGATGCGGGCGTCATCGAACTGGACGGCAATCCGATCGGTCGCATGCCGATCCATCGCCGCGCGCGCAAGGGACTTTCCTACCTGCCTCAGGAGGCTTCGGTCTTTCGCAAGATGACCGTCGAGGAAAACATCCAGGCGGTGCTCGAACTGCAGACAGGCCCCGATGGCCGGCCGCTCGATCGTGCGACCATCGAACAGCGCCTCGACAGGCTGCTGCGGGATCTGCAGATCGAGGCGATCCGCAGCAATGCCGCGATGTCGCTGTCGGGCGGCGAGCGGCGGCGGGTCGAGATTGCCCGCTCGCTGGCAAGCTCGCCCCGCTTCATCCTGCTCGACGAGCCTTTCGCCGGCGTCGACCCGATTGCCGTGATCGAGATTCAGCGAATTGTGCGATTTCTCAAGGAACGCAATATCGGCGTGTTGATCACTGACCACAACGTCCGCGAGACCCTTGGAATCTGCGATCGAGCGTATATCATTAACGCTGGTACTGTTCTTGCTTTCGGTCGCCCTGACGAAATCGTTGCCAACGAGAGCGTGCGCCGGGTTTATCTCGGCGAACACTTTCGAATGTAGGTTCCCCAGGCGGCCGGGCGGCGAGCCTCTCGCCCAACTTCACCGGTCGTCCCTTGAAGCCGTCACTCCAGCTAAAACTCAGCCAGCATCTCGCGCTCACACCGCAGCTGCAGCAATCGATCCGGCTGCTGCAGCTGTCCACGCTGGAGCTCAATCAGGAACTTGAACAAATTCTGTCGGACAACCCGCTGCTCGAGCGTCTGGACGACCCGCTGGGCGACGCACTGCGCCTGGACGCCAGCGGCTCGATCAGTTCAACCGCCCACGACGCGGGCTCAGCCGGCGCCAGCGCACCGTCGACCGACAGCGCCGGCGAAGGCGACAGTGCGGGGACGGCCAGCGAGCCCTCCGATCGCAATGACGACAACCCCTTCGACAGCGCCGGCGGGGGCGACGATGGGGACCGCGTCAACGACTGGTCGAGCGACTCGGGCTCGCGCGGCGGATCGGACGACGAGAACGACGAAAAATCGGTGCCGCAACTGGCCGCCACCGGGCGAACGCTGCGCGACCACCTGATGGGTCAGCTGGCCGCCACCCAGTGCTCGCGCGAGGACCGCGCGCTCGTCGGCCTGCTGATCGACAACCTCACCGACGACGGCTATCTCGACGCGACGATGGAAGAGATCGCCGCGATGCTCCCCGAAGAGCTCGACATCGACCCTCAGCAGCTGAGCGCCGCGCTGAAGCTGCTCCAGAGCTTCGATCCGACCGGCGTGGGCGCGCGCGACATCTCCGAAAGCCTGATGCTGCAGTTGTCCTTTGTGCAGGCTACCGAACCGGGCCGGGCCAGTGCAGCCACCTTCGAGCTGGCGCGTGGCGTGGTCAACGGCAATCTGGGGCTGCTGGCGACCAAGGACTTCGCGAAGCTCAAGCGGCTGCTGCACTGCGACGACGACGCGCTGCGCGAAGCGCAGACCCTGATCCGCAGCTTGAACCCCCGCCCGGGGGCCGCCTTCGCCATCGACGAACCGACCTATGTGGTGCCCGATGTCGTCGTCAAGCGCACCCGCAGCGGCTGGCAGGCGCAACTCAATCCGGATGTGCTGCCCAAGCTGCGCATCAACGACATGTACGCGCAGATCCTGCGGCGCAGCCGGGGGAGCGGCGGCAATCTCACCGCGCAGCTCCAGGAGGCCCGCTGGCTGATCAAGAACGTGCAGCAGCGCTTCGACACCATCCTGCGGGTCGCGCAGGCGATCGTCGAGCGCCAGCGCGCCTTCTTCTCGCACGGCGAGGTCGGAATGCGCCCGCTGGTCTTGCGGGAAATTGCCGAGGAGCTCGGGCTGCACGAATCGACGGTTTCACGGGTGACAACTCAAAAGTACATGCTGACACCCTCAGGAACCTTCGAGCTCAAGTACTTCTTCGGCAGTCACGTGGCCACCGACGCCGGGGGCGAGGCGTCGAGCACGGCGATCCGGGCCCTGATCAGGCAGCTCATCGCCAATGAAAACCCCAACCTTCCGCTCTCCGACAGCCGGATTGCAGAGATGCTGGGCGGACAAGGTATCGTCGTAGCAAGGCGCACCGTGGCCAAATACCGTGAGGCGCTCCAGATTGCGCCCGTCGCTCAACGAAAAGTGCTCTAATTCTTTGAAGGAAGACGTCGGCGCAACCGGTGTTCAGTGATCACCGGCCGCCGAGCGACCGTCAGGTTGTCAACCCGGCCCGCGATTCGGCGGGCCACCTCAGGAGGCACCATGAACCTCTCGATCAGCGGCCATCACCTCGAAGTCACCCCTGCTCTGCGGGACTACGTGACCCAGAAACTGACGCGCATCACACGTCATTTCGATCGAGTGATTGACGTCAAGGTTTTCTTGACCGTCGACAAGCTCGTTCAAAAGGCCGAGATCAACATCCATGTTCCTGGCAAGGAGATCTTCGCCGAATCCTCCGACGCCGATCTGTACGCCGCCATCGACATCCTCGCCGACAAGATCGACCGGCAGGTGCTCAAGTACAAGGGCAAGACCACCGACCATGGCCACGACGCCATGAAGCACGTCCCCGTGGAGTGAAGACGGGCTGAAGGCCTCAAAGGCCACCCGACGGGGGCGACGGCACACCAGCCGCTCGCCCCTTTTGTTTTAGCCAACGCAACGCTCGACCGCTGGGTTCCTGTTGTTTTTGTGCAGCGCGGAAAAAGTCCTCGCAAGGCGCCTTCCGCTTCATATAATTCACTGCACTGTCATCGAAATCAGCGAGTGATCGTTGTCTACCAGTACGGTTAGTTCGCTCCAGCACAAGATGAGCCGCATCGCCCGCCTGTTGCCTCCGCCGAATGTGGTGACCAATCTTTCGGTCACCAGCAAGAAGCGTCTGTTCGAACAGGCAGGCTTGCTCTTCGAAAACAACCACGCCATCGAGCGGGGCAAGGTTTTCGATTCCCTGTTCGCCCGCGAGCGGCTCGGCTCCACCGGTCTCGGTGAAGGCGTGGCCATCCCTCACGGCCGCATCAAGGGCTTGAAAGAGGCGCTCGCCGCCGTAGTGCGTCTGCAGGAACCCATACCCTTCGATGCGCCGGACAATCAGCCCGTGCGCCTGCTGGTTTTCCTGCTGGTTCCCGAGCACGCCACCGAAGAGCACCTCGAAATCCTCTCCGAACTGGCCGAGCTGCTTTCCGACCGCCCCATCCGCGAAAGCCTGCTGTCGTGCGAAGACCCGGCCCAGATGCATCGCATCCTGGCAACCTGGGCTCCGTACCGGCCCGCCGCCTGAGCATTCGCCGGATCCATGTCCGCCACGGTCCGTCAGCTCTTCGATGCGAACCGTGAAGCGCTTCAGCTGACCTGGCTGGCTGGCGAAGGAGGCGCAGCGCGCGACATCGCGCCGGTGCGTGCCGCGCCCGCCGACCTGCTGGGCTACCTGAACCTCATTCATCCGTCGCGCCTGCACGTCTTCGGCCACGCCGAGACCGACTATTACCTGCACATGGAGCCGATCCGGCGCGAGGCGATCCTGGACGACGTCGTGCTGGGCAAGCCGCCTGCGATCGTCGTCTGCGAGGGAATTGCGCCGGCGCCCGAGTTGCTGGCCCGCTGCCAGGCGGCGCAGCTGCCATTGCTGGCATCCCCGCAACCAGGCGCTCGGGTCATCGACGCGCTGCGCAGCTGGGTGGCGAAGGCAACAGCCGACACCACGTCGATGCACGGGGTGTTCATGGACGTGCTGGGACTTGGGGTGCTGATCTCCGGCGAGTCCGGCCTGGGCAAGAGCGAGCTGGCGCTGGAGCTGATCAGCCGCGGGCACGGCCTGGTCGCCGACGACGTGGTCGACTTCAAGCGGATTGCGCACAACGCCGTCGAGGGCAGCTGCCCGGCCCTGCTGCGCAACATGCTCGAGGTTCGGGGACTGGGTCTGCTCGACATCCGCACGATCTTCGGTGAGACGTCGATCCGCCGAAAGATGCGGCTGAAGCTGATCGTGCACCTCGTGCGTCGCAGCACCATGGAGAACGAATACCAGCGCCTTCCGCTGGAAGCACTGACCCAGGACGTGCTCGGCCTGCCGGTGCGCAAGGTGGTCATTCCGGTGGCCGCCGGGCGGAACATGGCGGTGCTGACCGAGGCGGCGGTGCGCAGCACCGTGCTGTCCCTGCGCGGCATCGACACGACACGCGAATTCGTCGAGCGGCAGCATCGGATGATCGAGCAGACGGGTCTGGAGTAGGTCCGGCCGGCGTGCCGCCTGTCTGCCGGGCGCCCCCTCCGATCGAGATCATCGACGCGCGGCTGCGCCGGCGCTAAGCTTGCGTTCATGAATCATTCCTCTGCCCGGCTGCACGAAGGCGCCGCATGCGCGTAGTCCTGATCACCGGCATTTCGGGGTCGGGCAAGTCGATCGCGCTCAACGTACTCGAAGACGACGGCTTCTATTGCGTCGACAACCTGCCGGTGCGGTTCCTGCAGGAAGTGATCGGATCCCTTCGCGAGGCAGGCCACGACCGCATCGCGGTGTCGATCGACGCCCGCAGCGGCAAGTCGGTGGCCGAACTGCGCGACAACATGGCCGGGCTCAACCGATTCGGCCACGACGTCAAGACCATCTTCCTCAATGCCAGCACCGCCGCGCTGGTTCAGCGCTACTCGGAGACCCGGCGGCGTCACCCCATGTCGATGCGCATCGACAACGAGGACAACAGCAAGACCCTGGTCGAAGCGATCGAACGCGAACGCGAGATCATGTCGGTGCTCGAGGACCTCGGCTTGTCGCTCGACACCAGTGACCTGCACCCCAACGTGCTGCGCCAGTGGGTGCGCGACGTGGTCGGCACCGAACGGGCGCCGCTCACCCTGCTGTTCGAATCCTTCGCCTACAAGCACGGGGTGCCGCTCGATTCCGATCTCGCCTTCGACGCCCGCTGCCTGCCCAATCCCTACTATTCGGGCGAGCTGCGCCCGCTGACCGGGCTGGATGCGCCAGTCGACGCTTACCTGCGGCAGATTCCTTCGGTGCTGCGCTTTGTCGACCACATCGGCAACTTCCTGCATTCCTGGCTGCCGTTCTACATCCAGGAAAACCGGAGCTACCTGACGGTCGCCATCGGCTGCACGGGCGGGCAGCACCGCTCGGTCTGGTGTGTCGAGGAGCTCGCCCGTCGGTTCCGGCGCACCGAGCACGTTCTGGTGCGCCACCGCGGCCTGGCCCTGCGCCAGCATGCGGCCTGACGCTTTCCCGAACCTTCCGCCCCTGACCCGACCGGCTGCGCCGCCATGACCACCCCACCGGCCCGCGACGAGAGCGCGTCACCGCCGGCCGATCGCGGTGCCGGCTGGCTGCAGGACATCCCCTTGTTTCCGCTGGGCACCGTGCTGTTTCCAGGCGGTGTCCTGCCCCTTCGCGTGTTCGAGGCGCGCTACATGGACATGGTGCGCGCCTGCATGCAGAACGGCTCGCCGTTCGGCGTGTGCATGATCACCCGTGGTTCGGAGGTCGGCGAGGCGGCCGACCACGAAGCGCTGGGCTGCCTGGCCAGCATCATCGACTGGGACATGGAGCAGCTCGGGCTGCTGCAGATCCGGGCCCGCGGCGGGCAGCGCTTCGAGGTGCTCGATCGGCGCGTGCAGCCGGACGGTCTGGTGCGCGCGCGCATCCGCCTGATCGAGCCCGATGCCGACCAGGAACTGCCGCCGGATTACGCCGTGCTTGGGCAGTTGCTGCGCCGGATCGTCGGCGACCTGGTCGAGCGCGAGGCCAATCCGCTCAATCGGATGGTCGCCGAGCCCTATGCCTACGAGTCCTCCGTCTGGGTGTCCAATCGCCTGTGCGAATTTCTGCCGATTCCCATGAAGGCCCGCCAGAAGCTGATGGAACTGTCCGATCCCCTGGCGCGGCTGTCACTGGTCCGGCAGTTCCTCGAACAGCGGCAGGTCATCTGAGCCGCTCGAGCGCATCGGGCTGTACGACGCGCCGGCGCCGGCCAATTCCTTTAGCAGCCGCTTGATCGGCCCCGGCAGCGCGGCGCCGCCGCACTCGGCGAGCCGCAGCCAGCGGGTGGCCGGCGATTGCGCTGCCGTGTCGGCTGACAGCCGGGCGCTGATCGGAGCGGCCGTGCTTTCGTGCGCAGTGCTAGCGTGTACAGCACCCGCCGGGCCCACTGCAATGACCCAGGGCGCGATCTTCAGCCGGAAATGCGTCAGCAGGTGGTCGAAGCGCGGCAGCGCCACAACGGTCCGCGCCTGCTGCGCGGCCGCCGGGTCGCGCAGCAGGGTGCCTGCATGCGCGAGGACATCCTGAGCCTGCGCTGCCGCGCTCGGACATTCCGGCAGGCTCCAGAGGCCGCCCCAGATCCCCTTGTCGGGGCGGCGTTCGAGCAGCACCCGGTCGCCGCTGAGGATCGCGAGCGGCACAACCTCGCGCTCGGGCACCTCGCGCCGCGGCCGGGGCGCCGGAAAGCTCGTCGGCGTGCCCAGGGCGTGGGCACGGCAGCTGTCTGCCAGCGGGCAGCGCGCACAGGCGGGACGGGTTCGGGTGCACACAGTGGCGCCCAGGTCCATCAGGCCTTGCGTGTACGCGCGCAGGTTCGCCTCGGGCAGCCGCTGTTCTGCCGTCTCCCATAGCTGGTTCTGGACTGTCGACTGCCCGGGATGGCCGGCGATGGCGTCATGCCGGCAGAACACCCGCCGGACATTGCCGTCGAGGATGGCTGCCCGCTCACCGGCCGAGAACACGGCAATCGCCGCGGCGCTCGAACGGCCGACCCCGGGCAGCTGCTGCAGGCTCGCGCTGTCGGTCGGGAAGCGGCCGTCGAATCGCGACAGCACCATCCGGGCCGCCGCATGCAGGTTGCGCGCGCGGCTGTAGTAGCCCAGGCCGCTCCACAATTCGAGCACCGGGTCGAGCGGTGAACGCGCCAGGGCGCCGACATCGGCGAAGCGCTCGATGAAGCGAATGAAGTACGGAATGACCGTGGCGACCTGGGTCTGCTGCAGCATGACCTCGGACAGCCAGATCCGGTAGGGATCGTCGGTGCCCTGCCAGGGGAGATCGTGGCGGCCATGGACCTGCTGCCAGTCGATGACCCTTCGCGCGAATTCGCTCATGGGCGCCGAGCATATCCGACCCGGCCGGCGGGCCGCTGTCAGCGGCCGCCGCGCCGCGCCGCGCTCAGGCGGGCTCGAGCTCGCTGGCCGGCAGCAGGGCCGTGTCGAGCACGCCGCGCACCTGCTCGCACAGTTCGCTCGATATCGCCAGCTGCTGCTCGACCTGCGTGCGGCTGTCGTCGATCTCGGCGATCCGCGAATCGAGGCTCTGCGAGGCGTCGAGCACGCGGCGCACCGAATCGAGCCGACGGCGCAGTTGCGACTGATGCTCGCGCACCTGACCTTCGATCGGCGCCATCACCGAGCGCAGCCAGGCCTCGATCTCGCGATTGGCCATGTCGTAGATTTCCTTGATGCGCGCGGCCACCGACTCGAAGAAGCGGCGCATCAGCGCCCATTTTTCCGTCGTGACCAGGGTCAGCGCGCCGAACTGGCGGCGGTACAGTGTCTCGACCCGCTCGAGTTCGGCCAGATAGCGGCGGACCGAAAACACCATCGGCGAGCCGAGCGAAAGTCCGTGCTCGGCATTGAAGGTCTTGTACATCGCGGTCATCAGCGTGGCGATCTCGTCGACCAGCCGCGACACTTCCTGGAAGTCGCCTCGCGCCGCGTCAGTGAGACTGCTCATGCCTTCGCGCAGCCCGCTCGAAAAATTGCTGGCGCGCATCACTTCGCGGGCCACCCGGACATGGCGCTTCAGGCTGTCCACGCCGATCGTCGTGTAGATCGACTGCGAATGTCGCGAGAACACCGAGCGCAGCGCCTGCAGGTGACGCAGGCTCTTTTCGAAATCGGCGCGCTCGGTCTTGATCCGGGCCGCCATGTGGTCGACGACATTGCGGTTCTTGCCGCGCAGGCCGTTCAGTTCGAACAGCTGCTCGACAACGCCACGACGTCGCGCGCTGACCACCGATGACACCACACCGGCCAGTTCATCGAAGTCGCGCTTCACGTGCTCGCGGACCAGGGTCTGCTGCTGCGGGATCAGATCGTGGGACAGCGCCCGTTCGAGGTCGCCCAGCCGGCTCTTGCGCAGCAGCTGGCGATCGCCCTGTATCTTGGCAACCAGCCCCTTCTGGGCCGACACCGGAAAGATCCGCTCGGGCGGCACGTCGAGGGTCCTCGACACCGTGGCGACCTGCTCGGCAATCTCGATCTCGATCTGAAAGTCGTCGCGCAGTTCGTCCCACAGCCCGTCGATCTTGTTCAGCACGACAAAGCGGCCCGACTTGTGCGAGGGACTGATGTTCTCCCGCCAGACTTCGATGTCGGTCCGGGTGACGCCGGCATCCGCGGCCAGCACGAACAGCACCGCGTCCGCGCTGGGAATGAGGTTGAGCGTCAGCTCGGGCTCGTTGCCGATCGCATTCAGGCCGGGCGTGTCGATGACGACCAGGCCCATCTCGAGCAGGGGGTCGGGAATGTTGGCGATCGCATGCCGCCAGCGCGGGATCTCGACCTCGCCCATCGCATCGGGCCGGATCGGCGAATCGACATCGTCGGCGTCGTACAAGCCGAGCGCGACAGCCTCTTCGACCGGCACACGGGTGACCTCGCGAACCGCCGCGAAGGCGCTGGTCACGCTGTCCACATCGCCGGGAATGACCGGTATCTCATGCCAGGCGTCCGGGCGGCCACGCAGTTCGGCCACCGAGGCATCCGCCGCACGAGTCTCGATCGGCAGGAGACGCACCGAGGGCGACAGCGCCGGGTCGTACATCAGCTCGGTCGGACACATGGTGGTGCGACCGGCTGACGAAGGCAGTACCCGCTGACCGTACTCGGCAAAGAAGATCGAATTGATCAGCTCGGACTTGCCGCGGGAGAACTCGGCCACGAAGGCGATCGAGATGCGGTCCTGGCGCAGCCGCTCGAGCAGACGCTCGATGCGCGCCTGCAATGCCGGCTCCGAAAGACCTGAATCGTTCAGCCACTGACCGTAACGTCGAACCGCGTCGGCAAGCTCCCGCCTCCACGCTCCGAACGCCGCGATCCTTTCTCCGAGATTGCCCGCCGCCATGCGCGCCTGCCGTTGCCTGAAGGTATCGCTTCAATCTAGCACGCACGGCCGGCGCGTTCGGCCCCATGTGCGAGACCGCCCGCCCTGCGGTGTGCGGGACGCGCCCGGCGGCATGAAGTGCGGCGATCGGGCTTGCGAGGCCTGCCGATCAGGGCGTGTGCGTCAGCGCTGGGTCAGGTGTGCATCAGCGCGGGGTCAGGTCTGACAGCGCGCGCACCAGTAGGTGGCCCGCTGCTGGTGGTGCGCCATGCGGATCGGGCTGCCACAGCGGCGGCAGGGTTCGCCCTGCCTGCCGTAGACCAGGCAGTCGAGCTGAAAGTAGCCGCTCTGCCCGTCCGCGCCCGAGAAGTCGCGCAGCGTGCTGCCGCCGCGCTCGATCGACTGAGACAGCGTGGCCCTGATCTCGTCGGCCAGCCGGTCGCAGCGCTTGCGTGAGAGGCGGGCGGCCGCCGTGGTCGGGCGGATGCCTGCCCGGAACAGGCTCTCGGATGCATAGATATTGCCCACGCCGACCACCACCTGACCAGCCAGCAGAAGCTGCTTGATGGCGACCCGCCGCCCGCGCGTGCCCCGATGCAGCAGCGCGCCGTCGAAGCCACCGTCCAGCGGCTCGACCCCCAGCCGTGCGAGCAGCGGGTGGCTCGCCATGGGCCCCTGGTCCGGCGCGTGCCAGAGCACCGCCCCGAAGCGCCGCGGATCGTGCAGACGAAGCCAGCCATGCTCGAAGCGCAGATCGACATGGTCGTGGTTGCGGGGCGGCTCCCACACCGAAAAGAAGCGCAGGCTGCCCGACATGCCGAGATGGACAATCAGCGAACCGCTCGGAAACTGCAGCAGCAGGTATTTGCCCCGGCGCACGACGGCCTCGAGCCGCTGCCCCGCCAGATGCTCCGACAAGCCCTGCGGCAGGGGCCAGCGCAGCCGCGGCACCCGCATCTCGGCGCCGAGCACGGTGTGACCCAGCACGCTGGCACGCAGGCCGCGCGCGACCACTTCAACTTCAGGCAGTTCGGGCATGGATCCAACCGCGCGCCGAGGTCCGGGAGATCCGGTGGCCGCGCGGGTTGCTGGCGAGTGTAATTGAACCTAAGATCGTTTCATGAAGCCGCTCAAAGCGCCTCGCGCGCGCCGTCACGTCCCGGGCGGATTTCGCCCCCTCGCTGCCCTTGCCGCCGTTGCCGCCGTCACCATCACCGGCTGCGCCGCTGTCGATGGACTTCACGCGGCCGAGCCGGCACTGCAGCCTCGCACCGCCTCACCGACCGCGCAGCATGCCGCCGCGGGCGGCAGGGGGCCTTCCATCAGTCAGGCCGGCGGCGCCGCCGGTCAGCGCGCACGGCGACCGTTGCCGGTCGGCGCCGGTGACGAAGCCGAAGACCTGCCCAAGGTCGACCTGACTCCGCAGCTCATCTTCCAGCTGCTCGCCTCCGAGATCGCGGCTCAGCGCGGTCAGGCCGGCAGCGCCACCGCCACCTACCTCTCGCTGGCGCAGAAAACCCGCGACCCCCGGCTGGCCCGGCGGGCGACCGAACTGGCCTTGTCCGAGCGCTCGCTCGAGCGGGCCATGCAGGCGGCGCAGTTGTGGCGCGAGCTTTCACCAGGTTCGTCGCTGGCAGCCCAGACACTCGAGACCCTGTGGCTGTCCACCGGACGCTTCGGCGACGCCCGACCCCTGATCCTGCAGCGCCTGGAGCGCGCGCGCGCGGATGGCAGCGTCGGCGACGTCTACGAACAGCTGCAGCGCAATCTGATGCGCGGCACCGACCGCAAAGGCGCACTGGCGCTGCTCGAGGACATCGCATCGGCCGATCCGCAGGTGCCGCAGGCCCGGCTGGCGGTCGCCAACCTGGCGCACGCCGCCGAGCAGCACGATCGCGCCGCGCTCGAGGCGGGCAAGGCCCTGGCGCTGCTTCCGGACGACGAGGCCATCGTGGTGGCCACGGCGCGGTTCGTGCAGGCCAGCAGCGCCGGCACGGCCGGAGCGGTGCGCGTGCTGCAGGCCTACCTCGACCGCTTTCCGAAGGCGCTCGAGGCACGCTTCCAGTATGCACGGCTGCTGGCCGGCGACGGCCGCACCGCCGAGGCGCGCCGCGAGATGGAACTGGCCCTGCGCGAAGACCCGGACAGCCCGGCAATCCTCTTCTCGCTGGCCCAGCTGGCCTACCAGAACAAGCAGCCCGCCGCGGCGGCCGATTATCTGCAGCGCTACATCGGCCTGGCCGACTCGGTGCCGCGGGACAACAACCCGGCCTATCTGTTCCTGTCGCAGATCGCCGAAGATCAGAACAAGCTGCCGCAGGCCATCGAGTGGCTCGAAAAAGTCAACCGGGGCGAGCAGGCGATGCAGGCCCTGATGCGCCGGGCCGTGCTGATGTCGCGCGACGGCCAGATCGAGAGCGCCCGCAACCTGCTGCGCAACACCACCGCCGCGACCAGCCGCGAGCGGGTGCAGCTGATCGCCGTCGAAGCACAACTGCTGCGCGACGCGAACCGTGCTCCAGAGGCCTTCGAGGTGCTCGACAAGGCACTCGAACGCCAGCCGGACAATCCCGAGCTGCTGTACGACCATGCGATGCTGGCCGAGCGCATCGATCGCCTGGCCGTCATGGAGACGAGCCTGCGCAAGCTGATCCAGCTCAAGCCGGACCATGCGCACGCCTACAACGCGCTGGGTTACAGCCTGGCCGAGCGCAACGTGCGCCTGGACGAGGCCCAGACACTGATTGCGCGCGCGCTGCAGCTGATGCCCGACGACGCGCACATCCTCGACAGCATGGGCTGGGTGCTTTATCGCCGCGGCCAGTTCGACAAGGCAGCCGAGTACCTGCGGCGCGCCTACCAGCTGCGTCCCGAAGCGGAGATCGCCGCCCACCTCGGCGAGGTGCTCTGGGCGATGGGCCGCAACGACGAGGCTCGCAAGCTCTGGGCCGACGCCCGCGGACGCGAGCCCAACAACCAGATCCTCAAGGAAACGCTCGCCCGGCTCAATGTGGCGCTCTGACATCCCGGCGGTCGCGGCGCACGGCACCCGCGCGCGGATCGCCGCGGCGCTGACCGCCTGTGTCCTGCTGCCAGCCTGCGCCCTGGCACCGCGGCTGCCCGCGTCCTCCACCTTGCTGGAGTATTCGGGACGCTTTTCGGTGAGCTGGCGCGCCGACCTCGATCAGGGCCCTGTCGAGCGATCGGCCGGACGGTTCGTCCTGCGGGTCGAGGGCCCGCGCAGCGAACTCGAGGTGTCCTCGCCGCTCGGCCAGACCCTTGCCGTGGCCAGTGTCGCGCCGGGCATGGCGACTCTCGTCACGGCCGACGGTCGCCGGATAAGCGCCAGCGACGCCCAGTCGCTCACCGCGCAGGCTTTCGGCTGGCCGGCGCCCCTGGCGCAGCTGCCCCAATGGCTGGCCGGCAAAGTGCCGATCGGGCAGGCATCGGCATCGGCATCGGCATCGGCATCGGCATCGGCATCGGCACCGGCACCGGCACCGGCACCGGAGGCGGCGAGCGCAAGCGCCGCGACGGACACAACGAGCGCGCCCCCCCCCCCCCCCCCCCCC
>DAONCJ010000016.1:0-17873 GCA_035401985.1 Burkholderiaceae bacterium
CGGCCCTGCGCGAGGGTGTGGTCGGCGGCGCAGCGCTCGATGTGCTCGACACCGAACCGCCGCCGGCCAGCAACCCGCTGATCGGCGCGCCCAACTGCATCGTCACACCGCACATCGCCTGGTATGCCATCGAGGCGCGCAGGCGCCTGATGCAGATCGCCGCCGACAACCTGGCCGCCTTCCAGCGCGGAGCGCCGGTGAACCAGGTGAATGCGGCACGCTGAGCCGCCCACCGCCCATTGCTCATCCCGGAAGACATCGCATGAAAAACCGCTTCGTCCTTGCGATGGCCGCCATCGTCGGCCTCGCCACCCTGACCCTGGCACCGCCCGCCGCGGCTGCCTGGCCCGAAAAGCCGATCCGCATCATCGTGCCGGCCGCGCCGGGCGGCACCACCGACATCTCGGCCCGCATCCTGGCCGAGAAGATGGGCCCGCTGCTGGGCACCAACATCGTGGTCGAAAACAAGGCCGGCGGTGGTGGCATCATCGGCAGCGAAGCGCTGGTCCGCTCGCCACCTGACGGCTACACGCTGATCATGGGCAACATCGGCCCCAACGCGATCCTCTACAGCCTGTCGAAAAAGCTGCCGTTCAAGCCCGAGGACTTCGTTCCGATCACGCAGGTGATCTCGAACCCCAACGTGCTGGTGGTCAATGCCGACTCGCCGTACAAGACCGTCGCCGAACTGGTGGCCGCGATCAAGAAGGACCCCGCCGGCAATTTCACCTTCGGCTCGTCCGGCCCCGGACAGTCGCCGCACATGACCGCCGAGATGTTCCTGCAGCGGGCGGGCATCAAGCTGCCGCACGTGCCGTACAAGGGAGCGGGCCCCGCGGTCACCGCGCTGCTCGGCAAGGAATTCACCTTCATGACCGACAACCTGCCGAGTTCGATCCCGCACATCCGCTCGGGCCGGTTCAGGGCTCTGGCGGTGACCAGCGCGACGCGCGCCCCCGAATTGCCGGACGTGCCCACGATGGCGCAGGCCGGCGTTCCGAACATGGTCGTGACGGCCTGGTTTGGCCTGTTCGCACCGGCGGGCACACCGCAGCCGGTGATCGACCGACTTCACCAGGCGGCCAGCACGGTCCTCGCCACAGCTGAAATCCAGAAGCGCTTTGCGGACATGGGCGGACAAGCGGGCGGCAACAGTCCGGCCGAATTCGGCGCCTTCGTGCGCCAGCAGCGCCTCGATTGGAAGCAGATCGTCGACGCAGCGAAGCTGTCGCTGGACTGAGCACTGCCCCTCGTCAAGCAGCTCGCCGGCCTGCGTGCTTGCGCACCGGTGGGCGACCCGTTTTCTCAGTCGCGCGATTTCGGCCGCGCCGCAGCCAGCGCCTCGCGCAGCACCGTGCGGTCGCCGACATGGTTCGCCAGCAGCAGCACGAGCCGGGCGTTCATCATGGCGGCCTGCGGCTCGTCCAGATCGCGCTGGCTGTCGATCAGCTCCGCATAGAAGCCGTCGGGGTCGGGAATGTTCGGGGTCAGGATAAGGGCCATTTCGCGATTCCTCAGGCGGCCAGACAACGGGCCAGCGCCGCCCGGATCTTTGCGGCGTCGAAAGCGCGCCAGCGTGCAGCGACATGCTGGTCGGGACGGATCAGGTAGACAGTGCCGCGACGACCGTCGAAGCGCTGCTCGAGCAGGCCCTCGGGGTCGCGCAAATCGGCCCCCGGGTGGTCGCCGACACTGAGCAGGCGCGCGCTCACCGCACCGTGCGCAAGAGCGGCGTGCGGCGGCGGCTCGCCGAAGCACAGCAGCACGAAGTCGTCGCCCAGCGCGTTCAGCAGCCAGCCCGGCGCCGCGTCGGAGCGCAGCACCGGCGCGTCCGCGCAGGGCGTTCCGGGCGCCATGACGCCACGGAACTCGTCTTCATCCGGCGTGTTCAGGCGTGAATGCACATATGGCGTGGGCGTGGACAGCCGGCCGCTGTTGATGAGCACGCGGGCGAACGCATGGTCCTGCGCCAGCTCCAGCACGGCATTGCGAAACAGCAGGCTGGCCTTGCTCTTGGGCGTGATGAAATCGGTCGCCCGCGTGGAGTTGAGCAAGTTGTCGTCGGCCGCGAAGGTGCGCTCCTCGGCGTAACTGTCGATGAGCGCCGGCGGCGCCGCGCCGTCGATCACCAGCTTGAGCTTCCAGGCCAGGTTGTCGGCATCCTGAACGCCGGTGTTGGCGCCGCGCGCGCCGAAGGGCGACACCTGATGCGCCGAATCGCCGGCGAAAACCACGCGGCCGTGACGGAACTGGTCGATGCGCCGGCAGGCGAACTGATAGACCGAGACCCACTCCAGTTCGAACTCGGTGTCCTGCCCGAGCATGGCACGCAGCCGGGGGATCACCCGCTCGGGCTGCTTTTCGAGCTCGGGGTCGGCATCGCGGCCCAGCTGGAAGTCGATGCGCCAGACATCGTCGCATTGCTTGTGCAGCAGCACCGACTGTCCACGGTGAAACGGCGGGTCGAACCAGAACCAGCGCTCGGGCGGGAAGCCGGCCTTCATCACCACGTCGGCGATCAGGAACCGGTCCTGAAAGACCTGTCCGGCGAAGTCGGCACCGACCATGCCGCGCACCGCGCTGCCGGCGCCGTCGCAGGCAATCACCCAGTCGGCCAGCAGATCGAAGCGGCCATCGGGCGTGTCCAGCGTGAGACGGACATGGTCGTCCTGCTGCGCGAGTCCGACCACCTTGTGCTTCCAGCGCAGGTCCACCTCGGGACGGGCAGTGCAGTGTTCGACCAGCGTGTGCTCGAGGTAGTACTGCTGAAGGTTGATCATCGCCGGCATCTTGTGGCCGGGCTGCGGCAGCAGGTCGAAGCTGTAGATCAGGCCCTCGCGGAAGAACACCTTGCCGATCTTCCAGTTGACACCCTTGTCGGCCAGCCACTGACCGCACCCCAGGCGATCCCAGATCTCGAGCGGACGCTTGGCATAGCAGACGGCGCGCGAGCCGACGCTGACCGTGTTGTTGTCGTCGAGCACGACCACGGGCTGGCCGCGCATCGCGAAGTCGAGCGCGGCAGTAAGCCCGACAGGGCCCGCGCCGACGATCACCACCGGATACCGGCGCGTCGGACCTTCGGTCAGTTCGGGCGAGCGCCGATATGGGTAGTCGGGATAGTTGAAGGTCTGATGCATTGCGTCTCCTGCGCTGGCGCCTTGCGGCTGTCTACGCCGTCTGATCGGCCTTGTCCACGCTGGCGAGCTCCTGCTCGTGCAGCCACGACGCGTGCCGCGGCGCGCGCCGGGTGCGGCTCCATTCCTCGAGCATCGCCCACTTCACCTCGTCGAGCTGCCGCGACATCTGCGGCGTTGCCGTGTCGGTGGCCAGCTCGAGACGGTGGCCGTTCGGATCGAAGAAGTAGATCGACTTGAAGATCACATGATCGGTGACGCCGACCACGTCGATGCCGGCTGCCAGCAGGCGGGCGCGGGTGTCGATCAGCTCCTGCTCGCTGTCGACCTTGAAGGCGATGTGCTGGACCCAGGGCGGTGTATTGGGATCGCGGCCCATGGCCGGCGAATTGGGCAGCTCGAAAAACGCGAGAACGTTGCCCCCGCCCGCATCCAGGAAGACGTGCATGTAGGGATCGGGTTCGTGGGTGGAGGGCACGTGGTCCTCGGCGATGGCCAGCACGAAGTCCATGCCGAGATGTTCCCGATACCACTCGACGGTTTCGCGCGCGTCGCGGCAGCGATAGGCCACATGGTGAATGCGCTGGATCTTCATGTCGCGGACTCCTTGGGACGAAGACAAAATAGTAACCGTTGTTACCATTCGCAGCGCTGTTTCGCTTCTGTCCTGCAACGCCGGACCGCGAGCACCGGGCATGCCCTCAGCTTGTATGCTGTGGAGCACGCCACCCGGAGCATCGCCACCATGAAACCCTATCCGCTGCAACCGGCCGATCTCGCCGGCCATGGTATCCGCACCGAACAGATCGAGCGCCTTGGCGCGCTGATCAACAGGCACATCGCCGAAGGCCGGTATCCGGGTGCGCAGATCGCGCTGGCCCGCCACGGCAAGCTGCTGCTCGAGCGCTCGTTCGGTCAGGCTCGCCTGGGCGACAAGCCGATGGCAGCCGGTCCCGACACGCTCTGGCTGCTCTACTCGAACACCAAGGTGGTCCTGGCGACCGCGCTGTGGAAGCTTGCCGAGGAAGGGGCCTTCCGCTTCACCGACCGCCTCAGCGAGCATGTGCCCGAGTTCGGCTGCCTGGGCAAGCGCGACATCACCATCCTGCAGATCATCACGCATCAGGGCGGCTTTCCGAACGCGCAGCTGTCGCGCGAGGCCTGGGCGGATCACGCCCGCATGCGCCAGTCGGTCTGCGAATTCACGCTCGAATGGACACCGGGTTCGCGGGTGCACTATCACGGACTGTCGGCTCACTGGGCGCTGGCAGTGCTGATCGAGCAGCTCACCGGCCAGGATTTCCGCACCTATGTGCGCGATGCGATTCTCGCCCCGCTGGGACTAGCCGGCGACATCTTCGTCGGCCTGCCCGAAAGCGAAGACGGGCGTGTCTCCGACATGTACGAGCCAACGCCCGACGGCAAGGGCATGCTGCCGCTGGCCGAGAGCAACAGCAACACCTGGCGGCGTGCGGGTGCTCCGGGCGGCGGCGGCTATGGCACCGCCCGCGGCATGGCGGCGCTATATCAGATGATGCTGGGCGGTGGCCAGCTGAATGGCGTGCGGGTGCTCTCGCCGCGCATGCTGGCGTACGCCATCCGCAACCACACCGGCGACCGGGTCGACGACTACATGGGCATGCCGATGCACCGCGGCCTCGGCCCGCACCTGCGCGGCACGACCCCCACGGTGCGCGGACTCGGCGCCATCGCCTCGCCCAATGCCTTCGGCCATGGCGGCGTGGGCACGTCGTACTGCTGGGGCGACCCCGACTCGGGGGTGTCCTTTGCCTACATCACCAACAACCGGGTGCCCGACCCCTGGCATTCGCAGCGGCTCGATGTCGTCAGCACGCTGGTGCACGCCGCCATCGTCTGAACAGCAGCCCTCCCGCAGGCCATGGGCCCTGCGGGAGGCAGGTAGAATGCGCAGTCCCAACGCTCGCCCGGAGTGTCGGGCGCGCCGATGTCCGGACGCGCCCTCTGCGCAGATGGAATTCCTTCCCTTCACCCGCCCGAGCATCGACGAGGCCACCATCGCCAGCGTCGCCGACGTGCTGCGCTCGGGCTGGATCACGACTGGCCCGAAATGCCGGGAGCTCGAAGCGCGCCTGTCCGAACGCTTCGGGGGACGCCCGGTGCGACTGGCTGCCTCGGCCACCGGCGCGCTGGAATACGCCTTGCGGGTGGCCGGCGTGGGCCCGGGCGATGAAGTCATCACCACGCCGCTGTCATGGGTTGCCACCGCCAATGTGGTGCTGACGGTCGGCGCGCGCCCGGTGTTCGTCGATGTCGACCCGCGCACCCGCAACATCGATCTGGACTGTGTCGAGCGCGCGATCGGCCCGGCCACGCGCGCCATCATTCCGGTCGATCTGGCCGGTCTGCCGGTCGATCGCGACCGCCTTTACGACATCGCAAAACGGCACTCCCTGCGGGTGATCGAGGATGCGGCGCAATCGATGGGTTCACGGTGGTCCGGCCGCGAGATCGGCAGCAGCGGCGATCTGGTGGCGCTGAGCTTTCACGCCAACAAGAACTTCACGACCGCAGAGGGCGGCTGCCTGGTGCTCAACACCGAGGCCGACGCACGGCTCTTCGAGAAGCTTCGCCTGCAGGGCGTCACGCGGCTGGCCGATGGCGAAATGGATGTGGACATTGTCGGCTACAAGCACAACCTCACCGATGTCGCGGCCGCGATCGGCCTGGGGCAGCTGCCGCAGCTCGACGGCTTCAACCGTCGCCGCGCGCAGCTGGCCGCACGGTACTTCGAGCGGATCGATCCTTCGCTGGGGCTGAGCCTGCCGCCCCGCGACGAACCGGGCGACCCTGCCGCGGGCAACTGGCACATGTTCCAGCCGCTGCTTCCGCTGTCACGGCTGTCGATCACGCGTGGCGGATTCATCGAGGCGATGAAGGCGCGCGGCATCGGCATCGGCGTGCACTATCCGGCCATGCACCGCTTCACGCTGTACCGGCAGATGGGCTGGAAGGACGGCGACTTTCCGCACGCCGAAGCGATCGGCGCCTCGACGGTCACCGTGCCGCTGTTCCCGGCCATGCACGACAGCGACGTCGATCGGGTCTGCCAGGCACTGAACGACGTCCTGCGCCCCGCCCTGCGCTGCGAGGCGGCCCGATGACTGCCGCAGCAACCCTCGTCTCGGTCGTCATCCCGGTCTACAACGAAGAGCCCGGGCTGCAGGGCCTGTTCGACCGCCTCTATCCCGCGCTCGACGCGCTGCAGGTGCCCTATGAAGTGGTTTTCGTCGACGACGGCAGCCGCGATCGTTCGGCGGCACTGCTGTCCGAGCAGTTCGCCCGCCGTCCCGAGGTCACGCGGGTGGTCATCCTGGACGGCAACTTCGGTCAGCACCGGGCACTGCTCGCAGGCTTCTCGCTGGCCCGCGGCGAACGGCTGATCACCCTGGACGCGGACCTGCAGAATCCCCCCGAAGACATCGGGCTGCTGCTGGCTGCGATGGACGCGGGCCACGACTATGTCGGCTCGATCCGGCGCATGCGCAAGGATGTTGCCTGGCGGCGCCTGGCCTCACGCGCGATGAACCGCCTGCGCGAGCGCATCTCGCGCATCCGGATGACCGATCAGGGTTGCATGATGCGGGCCTACAGCCGGCGCATCATCGATGCGATCAACCAGTGCCGCGAGATGAACACTTTCATCCCGGCGCTGGCCTACACCTTCGCGATCAACCCCACCGAGGTGGTCGTCGGACACGAAGAGCGGTTCGCCGGCGAATCGAAATACTCGCTGTACAGCCTGATCCGGCTGAACTTCGACCTGATGACCGGGTTCTCGGTCATTCCGCTGCAGATGTTCTCGATGCTCGGCATGGCGGTCGCCCTGCTGTCGGCGGCGCTGTTCATGCTGCTGCTGGGGCGCCGGCTGATACTCGGCCCCGAGGAAGGCGGTCTGTTCACCCTGTTCGCACTGCTGTTCTTCCTGGTCGGCATCGCCTTGTTCGGCATCGGTCTGCTGGGCGAGTACATCGGGCGCATCTATCAGGAAGTGCGGGAACGGCCGCGCTATCTGATCCGCGCCGTGCTCGAGGCCCCAGGAACGGGTGCTGGCGGTCCGGGTGCTGGCGGTCCTGGCGCGGGTGACTCGGGCGCGGGCGGGTCGGGCGCGCGCCGGACCTCGAGGCCGTCAGCGCCATCGCCTTCACCGAACCCCGCCGGCTCGCCCCTGCGCTTCGGCGCACCCACCCTTGCCGGCGACGCAGCGGCGCAAGGCTCGCTGCCCGGTCTCGACCCCTCCGACCCGCGCGCGAGCTCATGAACCGGGCTGTCGTTTTTGCGTACCACGATGTCGGTGTGCGCTGCCTGAAGGTGCTGCTGGCGCACGGCGTGGACGTCGGGCTGGTGGTCACCCACACCGACAGTCCCACCGAACGGATCTGGTTCGACAGCGTCAGCGAAACCGCGGCCGCCTATGGCCTGCCGGTGATCACGCCGGCCGATGCCAACGACGACGCCACCTTTGCGGCGGTTGCGGCCTGCCGGCCCGCGTTCCTGTTTTCGTTCTATTTCCGGCAGATGCTGGCTCAGCGTCTGCTCGACCTGGCCGACCGGGGCGCCTTCAACATGCACGGCTCACTGCTGCCGCGCTATCGCGGCCGCGTCCCGGTGAACTGGGCCGTCCTGCACGGAGAGACGCAGACGGGCGCCACGCTGCATGTGATGCAGGCCAAACCCGACCGGGGCGCCATCGTCGCCCAGCAGGCGGTGCCGATCCTGCCCGACGACACGGCCGGCGAGGTGTTCGGCAAGGTCGTCGTCGCCGCCGAGATCGCACTGAATGGCTGCCTGCCGGCGCTGCTGGCCGGAACGGCGCCGATGCGCGAGCAGGATCAGTCGCAGGCCAGCTACTTCGGCGGACGCGGGCCTGAAGATGGACGCATCGACTGGTCCCAGGGCGCCGTCCGCATCCACAACCTCGTGCGTGCGGTGGCTCCGCCCTACCCCGGCGCGTTCTGCGACCATGATGGCCGTCGGCTGCGCCTGCTGCGCACGCTGCCGGTGCCCTCGGCCATGGCGGTCGACACACCGGCGGCTCCGATCTGCGGCCTGTTCACCGCGCAGGGTTCGCTGTTTGCGCGCGCCGGCGACGGCGCGCTGCTGCGCGTGCTGGCCGCCGACCTCGACGGCGTACCGATGGACGCGGACCTTTTCAACGAGCGTTTCGGCGCTCAACTGTCATTCGATTCGCGGAAGACCGCCCCATGAAGAAAATCCTGATCCTCGGTGTCAACGGCTTCATCGGGCACCACCTGTCCAATCGCATCCTGGCCGACACCGACTGGTCCGTGTACGGCATGGACATGTCCAGCGAGCGCGTCGAACACCTGATGGACAACCCGCGCTTCAAGTTCTTCGAAGGCGACATCACCATCAACCGAGAGTGGATCGAGTACCACATCCGCAAGTGCGACGTGATCCTGCCGCTGGTGGCGATCGCCACTCCGGCCACCTATGTGCGCGAACCGCTGCGGGTGTTCGAACTCGACTTCGAGGCCAATCTGCCGATCGTGCGGGCCTGCGTGAAGCACCGCAAGCGGCTGCTGTTCCCCTCGACCAGCGAGGTCTACGGCATGTGCGCCGATGACGAATTCGACCCCGAGTCCTCGCCACTGGTCTACGGCCCGATCAACAAGCCGCGCTGGATCTACGCCTGCTCCAAGCAGCTGATGGACCGGATCATCCACGCCTATGGCACCGGCGAGGGGCTGGCCTACACGCTGTTCCGTCCGTTCAACTGGATCGGACCGGGGCTGGATTCGATCCATACCGCCAAGGAAGGCAGCTCGCGCGTGATCACCCAGTTCCTGGGTCACATCGTGCGCGGCGAGCCGATCCGCCTGGTCGATGGCGGAGCGCAGAAGCGCGCCTTCACCTATGTCGATGACGGCATCGACGCACTGATGCGCATCATCGAAAACCCCGAGGGCCGCGCCAACGGCCGCATCTACAACATCGGCAATCCAGCCAACAACTATTCGGTGCGCGAACTCGCCACGATGATGCTCGCGCTGGCGCAGCACTATCCCGAATACCGTGACAACGCCGCGAAGGTCGAGCTGATCGAGACCTCGTCGGGCGACTATTACGGCAAGGGCTATCAGGACGTACAGAACCGGGTGCCCAAGATCGACAACACGATGGCCGACCTCGGCTGGGCTCCGCAGGTGGCCATGAACGACGCCCTGACGCGCATCTTCGACGCCTATCGCGGGCAGGTCGCACAGGCGCAGGCGCGGGCCCTGCTGGATTGATCGGCGGCGATGCCGCTGCTGGCGCTGAAGATCGATGTGGACACCTTTCGCGGCACCCGCGAAGGGGTGCCGGTGCTGCTCGAGGTGCTTCGGCGGCGCAATGCCGGCGCCACCTTCCTGTTCAGCCTCGGCCCTGACCGAACGGGGCGTGCAATCCGGCGTGTGCTGCGCCCGGGGTTTCTGTCCAAGGTCTCGCGCACCTCGGTGCTGGAGCACTACGGTCTGCGCACTCTGCTCTACGGCACGCTGCTGCCCGGACCCGACATCGGCCGGCGCTGTGCGCCCGTGCTGCGCGAAGTCGCCGCACGCGGCTTCGAGACCGGCATTCACTGCTGGGACCATGTGCGCTGGCAGGATTTCGTCGGCCGCCGAGAGGCCGACTGGACCCGTCGCGAAATGGCGGCTGCCGTCGACCGCTACACCGAAGTATTCGGCTGCGCCCCGCTGACCCACGGCGCGGCCGGCTGGCAGATGAACGCGCATGCCTATCGCCTCGAGCAGGCGCTGGGCTTCGACTACGCCTCCGACGGCCGTGGCAGCCATCCGTTCCAGCCGGCGCTTGACGGCCGGCCGATCGGTGTGCCGCAACTGCCCACCACGCTGCCCACGTTCGACGAGCTGATCGGCATCAACGGCGTCACTGCCACGACGGTCGATGCCCCGCTGCTCGCGCTGACGGCCGCTGATCCCGGCCGTGACCAGGTGTTCACCCTGCATGCCGAGCTCGAAGGCATGAAGCTGGCCGGCGTGTTCGAGCGTCTGATCGCCGGCTGGCAGGCCCAGGGCTTCGAGCTGGTCTCGACCCGGCGCCTGTTCCAGACGCTGCCGCAGCAGCTGCCGCTGCACGAGGTGGTCATGGGTGAGATTCCTGGACGCAGCGGCCTGCTGGCCTTGCAGGGGCCGGCTGTCGGCGTGCCTGCATGAAGCGGCTGGCGCCGGGTGCGGTGCTGTTGCTTGCGGTGCTGGCCTGGTTCGGCACCCTTGGCTATCGCGACCTGATCCATCCCGACGAAGGCCGCTACGCCGAGATCGCGCGCGGCATGCTGGCCAGCGGTGACTGGATCACGCCCCGCCTGAACGGCATCCTTTATTTCGAGAAGCCGGCGCTGCAGTACTGGGCCACGGCGGCCGCCTTCGCGGTGTTCGGCATCAGCGATTTCAGCGCCCGATTCTGGCCCGGCCTGACCGGCGCCTTCGCAGTGCTGGCCGTGTGGTGGACCACGCGCAAGGTGCTGGGACCACGAGTCGCGCTGTATTCGGCGGCGGTGCTGGGCAGCAGTGTCTGGTGGATCGGCAACGGCCACTTCGTGAACCTCGACATGGGGCTGTCGGCCAGTCTGTGCCTGACTCTGCTGGGCTTCTGGTACGGCCAGCGCGATCAGGCCACAGCCTCGGACAACCGTCTGGGCATGCGGGTCGCATGGGCCGGCATGGCGCTGGCGGTGATGAGCAAGGGCCTGATCGGCATCGTGCTGCCCGGTGCCGTGCTGGCGGCCTACAGCGTGCTGGCGCGCGACTTCAGTGTCTGGCGGCGCATGCGCTGGCTGTCGGGCATCCTGATCTTCGCGCTGATCGCGGTGCCGTGGTTCGTGGCGGTCTCGCTGCGCAACCCCGAGTTCGCCCGCTTCTTCTTCATTCATGAACACGTCGAACGCTTCCTGTCACCGGGTCACCGCCGCACGGGCGCCTGGTGGTACTTCGTTCCGTACCTGCTCGCGGGCCTGGTGCCCTGGACGACGCTGCTGCCCGGCGCCCTGGCGCTCGGATGGCGGCGCGTGCCCGGACGCTTCCAGGGCAATCGGCTGCTGCTCCTCTGGGCGGCGGTGATCTTCGCGTTCTTCAGCGTCAGCAGCTCCAAGCTGCCTTCGTACATCCTGCCGATCTTCCCGGCGCTGGCGATCCTGATCGGGCAGCACGTGCAGCGTCTGCCGGCGCGCCGACTGGGGCTGCATTTTGCTGTGATGGCGCTGGCGGCCCTGGCCGGCATGGCGGGGCTCGCGGCAATGACAGGCGGCTGGATGGGTACCCGCGCCAGCTTTTCCACCGAGGAGCTCGCCTACCGAGAATGGATCCTGGTCGGCCTTGCGGTGATGGCCGCCCTGTCGGCCCTTGGCAGCCGGCTGGCGTTCTCCGGCCGGATCGGCGCCGCCTGCGTGGCCCTGAGCTTTGCCGGACTGATCGGCACCCAGACCATCCTCCAGGGACACCAGACCCTGGCCATGCAGAAGTCCGCACGCACGATGGTGGCCGCGCTGCAAGCGCAGCGCCTGCCCGCCAGCGCTCCGGTGTTCACGATCGGATACTACGATCAGACGCTGCCGTACTACCTGGGGCGGCCGGTGACGCTGGTTGACTGGCTCGACGAGTTCGCCATGGGGCTGAGCATCGAGCCGGCACTCCGGTTGGCTACCGTGGCCGAGTTCATGGCCCGCTGGCGCAGCCTGCCGCAGGCCGCCGCCGTGATGCGCCCCGACACCTATGAACGCATGCGCGATGCCGGCCTGCCGATGACCGTGGTTTATCGCGACCCGTCGCGCACCGTCGTGATGCGCCCTGCCCCGGCGCCCTGATGCCGCCCCACTGCAGGTTGCAGCATGAGACGAATCACAGCTGCGCCTTATCGGCCAGACGCCGGGGATCGACGATGGTGATGTTCGAATAGCGCAGCGTGATCAACCCGTCGGCGCGCAGCTTCTGAACCGCGAAATTGGCGCGTTGCCGGCTGACCCCGAGCCAATCGCCCAGGTCGGCCTGCGAGATCTTCATCTCGAGCAGCAGGCCCTCGGGTCGCTCGATGCCGTACAGCCCGACAAGCGTCTGCAGCAGCCGCGCCAGGCGCATCTCCAGCGGCATGGCCGGGTCAGAGGCCATCCGCTCGCTCAACAGGCGGCTGCGCGAGGCCAGCTGCAGCTCGAACGCAAGGCCCAGCGACCGGTCGTGCTCGCGCCATTCACGGATCAGGTCACCCGGAGTCTTCAGCACCATGGTGCCGCCCGTCCGTGCGCGGATGTCGTTCACATGGCCCAGGCCATCGAGCATGCTGATCATGCCGAACACGTCGCCTGGCTGAAGGAAGTTGACCAGGTGGCGGTGACCGTCCTGGCGCAGCAGTGAGGCCTCCAGGGACCCTTCGACGAGCAGCGCCAGCATGTCGAACGGGGCGCCGCGCTGTGCGAACACCTCGCCCTTGCCCAGACAGTGCATCTGGCCACCTTCGACCAGCGCATCGAGTGTTTCGGTTCGGCAGTCGCGAAATCCGAGCGCCCGGCCGAACAACGATCGCGCGATGCGCCTGGCGGTGCGATCAGCGGACAGTGTCCTGACATTGACAGAAGTCGGCGCGGGCATTGCGTACTCTCGGACCTGTCGGGAGCGCCATTGTCGCACCCGCGTCGCGCGGGAGACCCGGGCGGCGCGGGCTCATCCGACCAGGAGTACCGATTGTCCGCCACCACGATGTCCGTTTCCCGGTCCGTCCGCATGCCTTGTGCGGGTCACACGTCGAGATCGGTGGCGGGCAGGCAGCCCGCATGAGTGCAGTGACGGCCTTCGACTACATCATCGTGGGAGCGGGTTCGGCCGGTGCCGCGCTGGCTGCGCGCCTGAGCGAGAGCAAGCGCCACCAGATTCTGCTGCTCGAAGCAGGCCCCCGGGACACGAGCCTCTGGACGCGACTGCCGGCGGGCGCGGATCACGTGCTGCAGCAGGGAAAATTGCTGCGAAGCTTCTTCACGCTCCCCGACCCGCAGATGAACAACCGGCGAATCCACTGCCCTGGCGGGCGGGTGGTCGGCGGGTCATCAACGGTCAACGGCATGCTCTGGGTCCATGGCGCGCCGCATGAATACGACCGCTGGGCCGACGACGGCTGCCCGGGCTGGTCCTATGCCGACCTGCAACCGTGGTTCCGCAAGATCGAGGCCTACGCGCGGGGCGACCCCCGCCATCGCGGCCATGCCGGACCGATCACGGTGACCGAGTTCCAGCCCGGCGACGAATTGCCCGATGCGTTTCTCGATGCAGCCCAGGCGGCCGGCGTGGCGCCCCGCGTGAACGACTACAACGAGCATGGGTGGGGGGGCAGCTACCTTCAGTTCAACACCCGCAATGGCGTGCGCTGCAATACCCGCATGGCCTATCTGGATCCCGCCCGCGAGCGAACGAACCTGACATTGATCACCGGCGCCCTCGTCTCCCGGGTGCTGCTCGAAGGCCGAACCGCGGTGGGCGTGCGGGCCCGGGTCAAAGGGCGCGAACGCGACTTCCTAGCCTTGCGCGAAGTCATTCTGTGCGGCGGCTCCTTCAATTCACCGCAGCTGCTCGAACTGTCGGGCATCGGCCGGCCGGAAGTGCTGGCCGGTGCCGGTGTGCCGCTGGTGCGCGAGCTGCCGATGGTCGGGGAGAACCTCAGCCAGCACGTCCACACACCGATGACCTTTCGCACTGGCCGCGCGGTCAGCTGGAATCGTGACCTCACCAGTCGCATGGGACAGGCCAGGCTGGCCTGGCGCTGGCTGACTCGGCGCGAGGGTCCCCTGGCCGGCACGACAGTCACCGCGCAGGCGTACGCGTCCAGCCAGGAGGCCGGCCAACGGGCCGACCTGAAGATCCAGCTCCAGCAGATCAGCAGCCCGGGCGATCACCGTCTGGCCACGACCCGGCTCGACCCATTCAATGGCGTGACGATCGCCTCGAGCCAGATCCGGCCGCGCTCGCGCGGGCATTCGCACATCACCTGTCGTGATCCGGCCGCCAACCCGCAGCTGTTCTCGAACCACTTTTCGCACCCCGACGACCTCGAAGCCTGCCTGCACGCGCTCAGGCTGTCGCGACGCATCGCTCAGGCCGGACCCATGTCGTCCCTGATCGAAGACGAGGTCAGACCGGGGCCCGCCGCTGCCAGCGACGAGGCCCTGATCCACCACCTGAGGGCTACCTGCGCGATCTCCTACAGCCCGGTGGGTACGTGCCGGATGGGCACCGATCCGGCAGAGTCGGTCGTCGACCCCTGCCTGCGTGTGCACGGAATGATCGGCCTGCGCGTGGCCGACGCATCGGTGATGCCGTCGATCGCCTCCACCGACCCCAATGCGATCTGCGTGGTGATTGGCGAACGGGCGGCCGAGTTCATTCGAAACGAAACCGCCTGAACGGCTGCGGGCTCCCCCGGAAATCGGTCGGGCCGCGCACATCACGCCTGTCACACGAAACCGGGTGTCCTTGACCACGCCCGGCGCCCACGGGGCGGTTGTTCCCTTCAGGCGCGATCGCCGCGAAGGCGGGCCTGGGCCTGTGCCTCATCGAAGACGATCGGCGAACCCGGCGCCTGCGGCCCGGGTACGATCCGAACCCCCTCGATCCGGCCGCTGTAGCGAAAGCCCCCGCGCCCGGCGATTCGATCGCTGATCGCCTGACGTCGATTGATGCCCACATCGAGTCCGCCCGAGGGCAGGCGGATAGGCGTCGGCGACAGGTCGGCCGAATCGATGGCCACCGCGCCATTGATCACGAAGCGCCCGCGCCCCTGGCGCTGGCCGATCGCACTGAACTCGAGCGTGAACACCTGAGGGCCGGCGGCCAGCGCAATCGGAGCCAGTTCAAGTGGATTCATCCAGCGCTGCCACACCACCTGCAGCGCCCCTTCGTCCACATAGGCGAGCAGGCCGGTGAAGCGGTCGCCCATCGCGACGATCACGCCAGCGTCGCCGCAGCGCCAGTCGAAGCGGGCGGTCAGTGTGAAACTGCGATCGCAGATCATCGGTGAGACGATGACCCCTGGCGCGGGCGGTGCGTCGGGATAAAAATCACGCGGCCGATGGGCATCGGCCAGCTCGTGCGGTGGCAGCGTGATGGCGCGGCCGGTGTCGCGATTGTCCAGCGGATAGACGTAGTTGGCTCGCGCATCCGATTCGAAAGCTTCGATCATCGAGCGCAGTCGGCCCGGATGCTCACGCGCGAGGTCAACGATCTCGGTCGGGTCGGCTGCCAGGTCGAACAGCATCCAGTTCTCCAGGTCGATGCGACTGCCCGGCGGCTGCAGCGAGACGATCTTCCAGCCGTCCCTGATGTATCCGCGATTGCCTTCCAGTTCGTAGTGCTGGTGTGTCCGCCCGGAGATCGCGCCTGCATCGCGCAGCAACGCGGCGGCACTGACGCCATTCATTCCGCGCGTGCGATAGCCAGCGAACTGCTCGGGATAGGCGCCGCCGGTGAGTTCGAGAACGGTGGGCAGCAGGTCGGTTGCATGCACCCATTGCCGACGCACCGCTCCGCGGTCCGCGATGCCGGCGGGCCAGTGGGCGATCAGCGGCACGCGGATGCCACCGGCCATCGGCGTGCGCTTGTAGTACCGGTAGGGCGTGTTGGAAACCTGGGTCCAGCCAGTCGGATAGGCGATGTAGGTGTCGGAACCACCGAGCAGTTCCTGGTCCAGCAGGCGCTGCACCATAAGCGGGTCTTCGCCGTTGCCCTGGCGCCGGTCGTTCAGGTTGGCCACGCCGCCCGGCCCTCCGATCGAATTCGCGCCGTTGTCCGACGTGATCAGGATCAGCGTATTGGCCAGCTGGCCGGATTGCTCGAGAAATGCCACCAGCCGGGCGATGTTCTGATCGACGTTACTCACCAGCGCGGCGTAGATTTCCATGTAGCGGGCGTACAGCGCGCGCCGCGCCGCGTCGAGTTCGTCCCAGGCTGGCACACCGGGGTTGCGCGGTGGCAGTCGCGCATTGTGTTCGATGAGTCCCATCGCCTGCTGGCGTAGAAAACGCGCCTCGCGCAAGGCATCCCAGCCCGCGTCGTAACGGCCCCGCTGACGGTCCAGGTCCGACGGCTTCGCATGCAGCGGCGTGTGCGGAGCCTGGAAGGCCAGCCAGCCGAACCAGGGCTTGTCGGGCGCGCTGGTGCGTTGCTCCTTCAGCCATCCGATCAGCCGTTCCGTGTAGTCGTCGGTCGCGAAATACCCGTCGGGATACGAGTCCACCGGCGCCAGCTGATTGCCTTCGACCATGCGATCCGGATGAAAGTAGCTGGTCTCCGCATGCAGGAAGCCGTAGAACCGATCGAAGCCTCGTTGCAGCGGCCACGAACGGCGGTCGGCGGCGGCGTGGACATGGCGGTCATAGGTGTTGTGCCACTTGCCCACCGCCAGCGTCGAATAGCCCTGCTCGCGCAGCAGCTCGGGCATCGTGGGCGCGTCCGCGGACATCTCGCCGCCCTGATAGCCGGGGAAGCCGGGATTGTTGTGGGTCAGCCAGCCGCAACCGACCGAGTGCGGGTTCTTGCCGGTCAGCAGGGCGGCCCGCGCCGGCGTGCACATCGGCACGGTGGTGTAACCGGTGAAGCGCAATCCGGCGCCAGCCAGCCGGTCGATGGCGGGCGTTTCGATCTCGCCGCCATAACAGCCGAAGTCCGAGAAACCGAGGTCGTCGAGCACGATGACGAGAACATTCGGGCTGCCGGCAGCCGCCGCACGAGGCGCCCGCCAGTGGGGCTGCGAATCGGCCAGCGTGCGGCCCATCCTACCTTCGAACCCGATTCCGGGGTCTCCTGTGAGTGACATCGGGGCAGCCCTTTCAATCAGCGCTTTTCGATCTGGCACGGCACGGCGGTCTCGAAGGCGGACGTGGTGATGTAACGCCCTCGGGGAAAGTACTCACCCATGTCCCGGGATTCGTCGCCCACTCTGCCGATTGCCTGGACCGAGTGGGCAAAATTCTGTGTGCCGAGCATATGCCGCAGCTGCAGCACCGTCACGTCGGCATCCACTGCGCCATCGCCATCGTCGGCCATCGGCAGCCATGCCACCCCGCATTGGGCCATGGCGTTGCGCGGCCTGTCGGCAGCCCGGCTGAGCACGATCGTGTAGTAGCCATCCGGCCCCACCGGCACATTTTCGTCGTGCACGCAGTCGTTGACACGCGTGTTGGCAAATCCCTGGTTGGAGCAGAACGACCAGTAGCGCAGGTCGCCCGAGTCCATCGTCGAATCGCCGTTGACGGTCTTCGGCGTGCTCGGCGCCCGGCCGCGGACGACGAACACCTTGCCCAGCTTTCGGTTGACGATGGTGCGGATGTACTGGTTGTCCAGATTGGGATAAAAGCCGCCCTCGCTGCGGCGCGCGCCGGCCGATGGCGGCTTGCCCGTATAGATGCCGTACAACGCGTCGCGATCGAGCTGCTGATACCAGACCGGAGGATTGGTGGCCGGATAGACCGGCGATACCTTGGCGGCCGCAGCCAGCAGTTCGTAGTACTTGTCCATCGGCACGGCCATCGCGGCGGGATCAAGTTGCAGCGGCTGGCGCGTCCTGAGCAGCGGGCACGCCTGCACGCCCTTGACCACCTTGCCGTCGGCGAGCGTCAGCACGGGCACCGGCAGGCCGGCATCGCCCGTCTCGTCGGTTCCCTTGTCGCGCACATAGATTCGGTACAGCACGACCTGCTGG
>DAONCJ010000017.1:0-17858 GCA_035401985.1 Burkholderiaceae bacterium
CGCACCACCTTGGCTGGCGCTCCGACCAGCAGGACGCGGTCGGGAAACACCTTGCCTTCGGGGATCAGTGCCCCGGCGCCGACCAGGGATTCGCGGCCGATCACCGCGCCATTGAGGACCACCGCATGCAGACCCACCAGCGAGCGGTCGCCGATGGTGCAGCCATGGAGCATGGCCTGATGCCCGACGGTGACCGAGTCGCCGACGTGCAGCGGGCGGCCCGGATCGGTGTGCAGGACGGCGCCATCCTGGATGTTGCTGCCGACGCCGACATGGATCAGGTCGTTGTCGCCGCGCAGAGTGGCGCCGAACCACACGCTGGACCGCGCGCAAAGCCGGACGTTGCCGATGACGCTGGCGTTGTCTGCGACCCAGGCGTCGGGAGCGATGTCGGGAATGAAGGTGTCGAGCTGGTAGATGGACATGGCGTGGAGACTGTGCGCCGGGGCGTGCCGGCGGGAGCTGGGCAAGGCGCCAGTGTAAGACATCGCACCCGACAACCCGACGCCCGGCAGGGTGGGAGCACAGTTCCTATAATTGCGGAATGTCAGTCACTCCCTCCATCGCCCAAGATTCCGCTTCGACCTACGTTGCCCGACGCGCCAGCCACTCCCGAATCCTGATGGTGCGCGGATTGCGCTACCACGTGCGCATCTGGGAGCCCGACCCTTCCCGCCCCTGTGCCGGTGATCTGCTGATGCTGCATGGCTGGATGGACGTCGGCGCCTCGTTCCAGTTCCTCGTCGACGCCATGGCCGGCAACTGGCGCGTGTTCGCCCCCGACTGGCGAGGTTACGGCCAGACCGACCGTCCGCAGGCCGACTGCTACTGGTTCCAGGACTATCTGGCCGATCTGGACGAGCTGCTCCAGCAGCTCGCGGGCGATGCGCCGATGGACATCATCGGCCACAGCATGGGCGGCAACGTGTCGATGCTGTATGCCGGCATCCGCCCGGGGCGCGTGCGCCGGCTGATCAACCTCGAAGGGGTGGGGATGCGCGGCGCCACAGCCGACAAGGCGCCGGCGCGCTACGCCCAGTGGATGGACGAGCTGCGTGCCGGTGCACGGATGCGCGACTACGCCACGCTCGATGAAGTGGCCGAGCGGCTGATGAAGAACAATCCGCGCCTGAGCGCCGACAAGGCGCGCTATCTGGCACAGCACTGGTCGGCGCGAGGCGCCGGCGGCCGCTTCGAGATCCTCGGCGATCCGGCGCACAAGCACATCAACCCGGTGCTCTATCGCGTCGACGAAGTCATCGCGTGCTGGCGCCTGATCACCGCGCCCGTGCTGCTGGTGCTGGCCGACCGCACCGATGAGTGGCACGCCTTCGTGCAGAGCGAAGAGTTCCAGCAGCGGCTTGGCGCGGTGCGGCTGCTCGAAAAGACCAAGTTGCCCGACACCGGTCACATGCTCCACCACGACCGGCCGCTCGAGCTGGCGCGTCTGGTCGAGTCCTATCTTTCACGTGTGGTGCCGGCGAACCCGCCGGTTGCCGACACGGTCAGGAGCAGCCCTTGAACACCCAGGACCCGTGGCGGCTCAATGCCGACCTGCATTGCCATTCGACCATCTCCGATGGCACGCTCGAACCCGAGGCCGTCGTCGAGCGTGCCTATGAAAAGGGCGTCGAACTGCTGTCGCTGACCGATCACGACGAGTTGTCCGGTCAGGCACGCGCGCAGGCCGCGGCCGCCCGGCTGGGGCTGCCCTACGTGCCGGGGGTCGAGATTTCGGTCACCTGGGCGGGCGAGACGATCCACGTGGTGGGCCTGGGCGTCGACCCGCTCGATGCCGATCTGGTGTCCGGCGTGTCCCGCACCCGCGACGGCCGCGAGGAGCGCGCCAAGGAGATGGCCGAGCAGCTGCGTGCGGTCGGCATCGAGGGGGCCTACGAAGGCGCCCTGCGCTATGTCGGCAACCCCGAGCTGATTTCGCGCACCCACTTTGCCCGGCATCTGGTGGAGACCGGCGTCTGCACCGACGTGGCCGACGTGTTTCAGCGCTATCTGTCCGAAGGCAAGCCGGGGTTCGTGCCGCATCGCTGGGCGAAGCTTGGCCAGGCCTTGGGCTGGATCCTCGGCGCGGGCGGCACGCCAGTGCTCGCCCATCCGGGGCGCTACCGCCTGAACGACACGGCCCTGTGGGCGCTGATCGAGGAGTTTCGCGAGGCCGGGGGCACCGCGATCGAGGTGGTCTGCGGCAGCCATACCCGCGATCAGTACGGCCGCTTTGCCGCCATCGCACGCGAGTTCGGATTGCGGGCGTCGCGCGGCTCCGATTTTCATGGACCCGGCGAAAGCCACGTCGAACTCGGCCAGCTTCCACCCCTGCCGGATGCGGTGGTGCCGGTCTGGTACGACTGGCCGGTCGCCGCACGGCGCAGCTGACCCCTCATACATGACCCAGCGATTCGTTCTTCATCCTGACACCCCCCAGCAGCGGCTGCTGCGCCAGGCCGCGCAGGTGCTTCGCGACGGCGGCGTGGTCGCGCTGCCGACCGACGCCTGCTACGTGCTGGCCTGCCAACTCGACGACAAGGGCGCTGTGGACCGCCTGCGTGCGCTTCGCGGTCTGGACGACAAGCATCTGCTGACGCTGATGTGCCGCGACCTGTCCGAGCTGTCGGTCTACGCCCAGGTCGACAACCGTCAGTACCGGTTCCTGCGCGAATGGACACCCGGGCCGTTCACGTTCGTGCTGCCTGCCACCAAGGAGGTGCCGCGCCGGCTCTGGCATCCGTCGCGCAAGACGATCGGACTGCGGGTGCCCGATGCGCCCGTGGCCAACGGCCTGCTCGAGGCACTGGGTGCCCCGATCTTGTGTTCGAGCCTTATCCTTCCCGGCGACGAAGACCCGCTGCACGAGGCCGACGAAATCATCGAGCGGCTGGCCCGGCGGATCGATGCGGTGCTCGATGCCGGCGGCCAGCCCTTTTCACCGACCACGGTGGTCGACATGACCGGCGACACGCCGACGGTCACTCGCATGGGATGCGGCAAGGTCGACGGGCGCATCGAAGTCTCGGCCGACGCCTGATCGCGCAGGGCCTGGCTGCCTGAGCCGGTCGGCAGCCATCCGTTAGAATCGGCAGGTCATTTCTGTCTCGCCGCGCCGGCCATACCGGCAAGGCCGCTTCCCCATGTCTCCCGAACGAGTCGTCTCCGGCATGCGCCCCACGGGCGCGCTGCACCTGGGCCATTACCATGGCGCCCTGAAGAACTGGGTGCGCCTGCAAAGCGAGTACCCGTGCCACTTCTTCGTGGCCGACTGGCACGCGCTCACCACCCATTACGACTCGCCCGAGGTCATCGAAGCAAGCGTCTGGGAGATGGTGGTCGACTGGCTCGCCGCCGGCATCGATCCGAAGCAGGCGGTGCTCTTCATCCAGAGCCGCGTGCCCGAACATGCCGAACTGCATCTGCTGCTGTCGATGGGCACGCCGCTGGGCTGGCTCGAACGGGTGCCCACCTACAAGGACCAGCAGGAAAAGCTCGCCGACCGGGACCTGGCCACCTATGGCTTCCTCGGTTACCCGCTGCTGCAGTCAGCGGACATCCTGATGTACCGCGCGTCGTGGGTGCCGGTGGGCGAAGACCAGGTGCCGCACATCGAGCTCACCCGCGAGGTCGCGCGTCGCTTCAATCATCTTTACGGGCGCGAGGCCGGTTTCGAGGCCAAGGCGCGCGAGTCGGTCAAGAAGCTGGGCGGCAAGGGTTCCAAGCTGTACCTCGAACTGCGCACCCGTTTTCAGGAGCAGGGCGACGAGGCGGCGGCGCAGCAGGGGCGCGAACTGCTCGCCGCGGCGGCCAGTCTCGGTCAGGCCGACCGCGAGCGGCTGACCGGCTTCCTCGAGGGCAGCAGCCGGCGCATTCTGTCCGAACCGCAGGCCCTGCTGACCGAGGCGTCCCGCCTGCCGGGTCTGGACGGCCAGAAGATGAGCAAGAGCTACGGCAATGCGCTGGCCATGCGCGACGACCCGGTGTCAGTGACGAAAAAAATTCGCACCATGCCGACCGATCCCGCGCGCGTGCGGCGCACCGACCCGGGCGAACCCGAGCGCTGCCCCGTGTGGCAGCTGCACCAGGTGTATTCCAGCGAAGCCACCCGCGAATGGGTCGTCGCCGGATGCCGCAGCGCCGGCATCGGCTGCCTCGACTGCAAGCAGCCCGTGATCGACGCGGTGCTGGCCGAGCAGGCGGTGTTTCATGAGCGGGCGCAGCCCTATCTGGACGACCCGGCGCTGGTGCGGGCGATCATGGCCGATGGTTGCGACAAGGCGCGGGCCCTTGCCCACGAGACCATGCGCGACGTCCGTGAGGCGATGGGCCTGGCGTATCGCTGACGGTGTGCAAGTGGGCGGTTCAGCCGCCCGCACCGCTGTCGACGAAATGCCGACGACCCGCTTCAGCCCCCTGTGTCGCCGTCGACGTAGTACCAGCGGCCCGCCTCGCGCACGAACCGGCTGACTTCATGCAGTCGGCTGGCCCGCCCGGCCAGCTTGCTGCGCGCAACGAACTCCACCGTTCCCTCGTCGCCGTTTTGCGCATGGCGGCGCACGCTCAGTCCCAGCCAGCGCAGGCCTGGTTCGGGCGCCGCAAGCGCCGCCGGACGGGTGCTCGAATGCCAGGTGTCCAGCAGGTAGTCGCGCTCATCGAGCACGAAGGCGCTGTAGCGCGAGCGCATCAGGCTGACCGGGTCCGGCGCCTGCCGGGCCTGCGGTCCGTGATGCCAGCGGCCGCAGCACTCGGCGTAAGGGCGGCCGGTGTCGCAGGGGCAGGGCAGGCGGGCGGGGTCCGGATTCGCCGGGCGGGATGCGGCCATGGGGCAGGCCGGCGCGTCAGGCGGCCGGCGCGGAGCCGTCGTGCACGAGGTGCATGCGCCGCACCTCGGGCAGCGTCTCGAGGAAGCCGGCCAGCCGCCGGTAGGGCAGAGGCTCGGAGATCAGCGTGCCCTGCAGGCGATCGCACTCGAGCGATCGCAGCGCCTTCAGTTCCTCGACGGTCTCGACGCCTTCGGCCATCGCCTGCAGTCCCAGCTTCGCGCACAGCGTGGTGATCGCCTGTACGATGGCGGCATTGCCGCGGTCGTCGGGCAGTCCGCGCACGAACACCTGGTCGATCTTCAGCCCGTTGACGGGCAGGTTCTTGAGGTAGGACAGCGACGCGTAGCCGGTGCCGAAGTTGTCGATGATCACCCGCACGCCCAGCCGGCGAAGTTCGGCGATCAGGGTCACCGTGCGCTCCGGGTGCTCGATGAATGCGCTCTCGGTCAGCTCGAGCTGGAGCAGCCGCGGCGGGAAGCCGCGCTCGTTCATCAGCGCATTCAGGCTTGCCAGAAAGCCATCCTCGGTGAACTGGCGGGCCGAGATGTTCACCGAAACCGTCGCATCGGGCCAGGTGTCCAGACCGAGCTCGATCCGGTCGTCGATCGCCCGGCGCAATGCCCATGTGCCGATCTCGCGGATCAGGTTGCTCTGTTCGGCCACCGGCAGGAAGCGATCGGGCATCAGCAGGCCGCGCGTCGGGTGCTGCCAGCGCAGCAGCGCCTCGAAGCCGATGACGCGCCGGTCGCCCACCTCGAGGATCGGTTGATAGTGCAGGTCGACCTCGCCGCGCTGCATCGCCAGCGGCATTTCACCGGCCAGCTGCAGCTGCTCGCTGCGTTCATCCGACATGCCGCCGGTGAAGAAGCGGACATCGTTGCGGCCCTCGGACTTGACCCGGTACATCGCGCTGTCGGCGCACTTGATCAGCAGCGCCGCATCGCTGCCATCGTCTGGCGAGATCGCCACTCCGATGCTGGCCGACAGGAAGTACGCCCGGTTCATCAGCACGAACGGCTTTTCGATGACGGCCAGCACACGACGCGCGATGCGTTCGATCTCGGCCCGCTCGGACAAGGCGGACAGCAGCAGGATGAACTCGTCGCCGCCGATCCGCCCGGCCACGTCCTGGCTTCGGATCGTGTCGCGAAGGCGCTGGGCGACCTCGATCAGCACCTGGTCGCCGACCGAGTGCCCGAGCGTGTCGTTGATGATCTTGTAGCGGTCCAGGTCGATGTAGAGCACCGCCGCCGGCTCGCGCCTTGCCAGCCGCGTCTCGAGCTGATGGGTCAGGTAGATGCGATTGGGCAGGTCGGTCAGCGGGTCGTGCAGCGAGCGGTGCGTGAGGCGCCGCTCGGCCGCCTTGCGCTGCAGGTACATCGACAGGTTGCGCGACAGGATCTCGGCCACCTGGTCGAAGAAGCGCTCGGCATTGAACGAGGCAGGCGACAGGAACAGCAGCATCGACAGCACCTTGCCGTTCTCATCGAGAATCGGCGCAAGGAAGATCGCCCGTGCTGCGAGCCGCTCGGCCTGGAAACGCTGGGCAAGCTGCGGCTCGAGCGTCAGGTCGCTGGCCCAATGCGCGCGGCCCGTCTCCCAGGCGCGCGCCTCGGCGGTGCCGCCGACCAGAGGCACCGACTCCGGCAGGTCGGCGATCATGCGGGTGAACGCCGGGTAACCCCAGCGCTCATGGACGGTGTAGGCCTCGCGGCCCCCCAGCCGTGTGAGGTGGGCGCCGCCGCTCCAGCCGATCACGCCGCAGACGGTGATCAGGATGGCCGTGACGACGCGTTCGGGGTCGGTCTGCTCGCGCATGATCGTGGCGATGTCGCTCTCGATCTTCAGCAGCAGCCGCTGCTGCTTTTCACGCGTGATATTGCGGCCCACGCCGCGGTAGCCGATGAAGTGGCCGGCATTGTCGAACATCGCGCGGCCGCTGATCGACAGGAACCGAACCTGACCCTGCGGTTCGATCACCGGGTACTCGAACTCCTCGATCGGCGCGTGCGAGTCCATGCGGGCGCGCAGACCGCCCCAGTCGGCCTGTTCGAAGGCCTGCTGGTTGCCTGGCAGCTCGGAGACCGGGCGGCCGACCAGGTCCAGCACCCAGCGGCCCAGCACCACCGTGGCGCTGTCGGACAGATAGGCCCAGCGGTGATGCGAATCGGACTCCCAGATCCAGTCCGAACTGAGCTGGGTCAGTTCGCGGTACTTGGCCTCGCTGGCGGCCAGCTGCTGCTGCATCGCGCGGATGCCGGTGATGTTCTGGGCCATGCCGCTCAGGCGCGTGATATGGCCGCTCTTGTCGCGCTCGGCGCGCCCGACCGAGCGGATCCAGATCTGGTCGCCGCCTTCGGGCAGGAACCGGTACTCGATGCGCGCCTCGCCGCCCTGACGCAAGGCCCGTCGATGCGCCTGCGTCCAGCGCTCGCGGTCGTCGGTGTGAATGGCGTCGGCAAACCGGGCGAGATCGGGTTCGCCGAGCTCGCGCGGATAGCCGAAGAGCCGGAAGCTGCCATCGCTCCAGATGAAGCGCGAGTTGCCTTTTCCGTCGGTCCGGCGTTCGATCGTCCAGGTGCCGAAGGCGCCCAGGAACTCGGCCATCGCCTGCTGCGCATTGAGATCCTGCAGTTCGTTCAGGCGCTCGCGCAGCTGTGCCAGTTTCCGGTTGTCGAGGTGCGCCTGGCGCCATGCGCAGGCAGCCACCCCCGCGGTGGCCGCGCCGGCCATGGCAAGCGCCAGCGAACGGTCCAGCCAGCCGAGCGCAGCGGCGGCGGCCAGCCCCAGACAGACTGGAATGAGCCAGAGGGCAGGAAGATGCAGAAGATGGGTCGGCGCGGCCGGCTCGGACGCCGCATCGCGCGCCAGCGCATGATCGGACACCGACGCCTGATCGGACACCGATGCCTGATCGGACGCCAATGCCCGATCCGAAGCCTGATCGAACGCCAATGCCCGATCCGAAGCCTTGTCCTCGGCAGGAGCCTGCGCCCGATCGTTAAACTGCGTCTTGTTCACGCCTCTTTTTCCACGATGCCCATGTTGACCGATGACACAGTATCCCACCCTCCCGCACGACCCCGGCCCAGTGGCTGGATGGTCCGATGGATGGCCAGTCTCGGGCCCCAGGCGCGAGTGCTCGACCTGGCCTGCGGTCGCGGGCGCAACACGGTGGCGGCGCTGGCCCGGGGCGCCAGCGTCCTGGCAGTCGACCGTGACCCCGCCGCGCTGGCGAGCCTGCCGCCCGGCGCCCGGGCGCTGTGTGCCGATCTCGAAGGTGGCGCCTGGCCGCCGGAACTGGCACCGGCGGGCCAGTTCGACGCCATCGTGGTGGCCAACTACCTGTTCCGGCCGCGGCTCGATCTGCTGCCGGGCTGCCTGGCGCCCGGCGGGCTGATGCTGTACGAGACTTTTGCGGCCGGCAATGCCCGCTATGGTCGTCCCGCCAACCCCGAATTCCTGCTCGAGCCCGGCGAGCTTTTCGCCTGGGCCGCACGTCACGGCCTGACGGTGCTGGCCTTCGAGCATGGCTTCGTGCCGCGCGGCACCGGGGCTCTGGTGCAACGGCTGGCGGCGGTACGCGCCCCTGTCGAGCTCGAACGTTATCCGCTGGAGCGCAGTGACACTGCAGATGAAGCGGGCGGGCAGGGCTTCGTCGGCTAGAATTGCGGCTTTGCCGAACCGGCATCCGCACGGAAGTTACCGACCATGATCAAAGGAAGCATTGTCGCGATCGTGACCCCGATGCACGAAGACGGCAGCCTCGATCTGCAGCGCTACCGTCAACTCATCGACTGGCACGTCGCCGAAGGCACAGCCGCCATCGTGGCGGTGGGCACCACCGGTGAGTCCCCGACCGTCGACGTCGACGAGCACCGTGAGCTGATCCGCGTGGCTGTCGAGCAGGTTGCGGGACGGATCCCCGTGATCGCCGGGGCCGGCGGCAACTCGACCCGCGAGGCGGTCGAACTGACCCGGTTCTCGGCCGAGGTCGGGGCCAAGGCCACGCTCCAGGTGGTGCCGTATTACAACCGGCCCAGCCAGGAAGGCATCTATCGCCACTTCAAGGCGGTGGCCGAGGCGGTCGATCTGCCGCAGATCCTCTACAACGTGCCCGGACGCACCGTGGCCGACATGAGCAACGACACCGTGCTGCGCCTGGCGCAGGTGCCCGGCATCATCGGCCTGAAGGACGCCACCGGCGACCTGCCGCGGGGTGCCGAACTGCTGGCCCGGCTGCCCGAACATTTCGCTGTCTACAGCGGCAACGACGACTCGGCGCTCGCGCTGATGGCGGTCGGCGGCCACGGCGTCATTTCGGTCACGGCCAACGTCGCTCCCGGCCCGATGGCGCGCTTGTGCGCGGCGGCGCTGGCCGGCGATTACGTCACCGCCCGTGCGATCAACCGCCAACTCATTCCGCTGCACATGAAGCTGTTCGTCGAAGCCAACCCGATTCCCGTCAAATGGGCCCTGCAGCAGATGGGTCGCATGGAAGGCGGAATCCGGCTGCCGCTCACGCCGTTGGCCGAAGGCTTCCACCCGATCGTACGCGGCGCACTGCTGGCCGCGGGAGTTCTCCGATGAAGTCGTCTGTCCGTCTGGCCGCGCTGGTTGCGTGTGCGGCCGCCTTGTCCGCTTGCGCCGGTCTCGAAAGCCTCACCCAGGGATCGCGCATCGAGTACAAGTCGGCCGGCAAGCTGCCTCCGCTGGACATCCCCCCGGATCTCGTCGGGCCGCGTGCCGATGAGCGATTCAATATTCCGGATCGCGGGCAGGCGGGCCAGCCACGAACCCTATCGGGCCTGCAGAGCGCCCGTCCCGCCGAGCGTTCCGCCGCCGACTCGCCGCGGGTCCTGCCCAGCGTCGAAGGCATGCGGGTCGAGCGTGCCGGCACCCAGCGCTGGCTGGTGGTCAATCTGCCGCCCGATCGCGTGTACCCGCTGGTGCGCGAGTTCTGGCAGGAGTCCGGCTTTCTGATCCAGTCCGAGAAGCCCGAGGCGGGCATCATGGAGACCGACTGGGCCGAGAACCGTGCCAAGGTGCCGCAGGACTTCATCCGTAATGCGCTGGGCAAGGTCCTGGACAGTCTCTACTCCACCGGCGAGCGCGACAAGTTCCGCACCCGCCTCGAGCCGGCGGCCGGCGGTGGCACCGAGATCTACATCACGCATCGGGGGCTGACCGAGGTCTACAGCACCCAGATGCGCGACTCCACCGTCTGGACTTCACGCCCTTCCGACCCCGAGCTCGAAGCAGAGTTTCTGCGTCGGATGCTGGTCAAGCTGGGGGCCGACCAGATCCGCGCCAGCACCCAGGTCGCCGCGGCATCCCCGCCGGCAGCCGGCGGACAGGCGGGCGCAGCCGCTCCTGCCGGGACCGAGCGGGCCCGCGTGGTCGGCTCGGGACCATCGCAGCAACTCGAGGTCCGTGAGTCATTCGATCGTGCCTGGCGGCGGGTCGGGCTGGCGCTGGACCGGGGCGGCTTCACGGTCGAGGATCGCGACCGTTCCCAGGGTGTGTACTACGTCCGCTACATCGACCCCGAGGTCGAGGCGAAGGGGTCGGGCCAGCCGGGCCTGTTCGCACGGCTGTTCAAGTTCGGCGACAAGCGGCCCACGTCGGCGCAGCAGTACCGCGTCAAGCTGGCCGGTCAGGGCGAGGTCACGCAGGTGTCCGTGCTGCTGAAGGACGGTCAGCCGGTCAGCAGCGATCAGGATCGCCAGACCCACGCCAAGATCCTCACCCTGCTGCGCGAGCAGCTGGCGATCTGAGCCAGGCACGACGCTGCCGATGACGCCTGGCCGCCGATGAGGTTTGCCAGTCTGGGCAGTGGCAGCGAAGGCAACGCGCTGCTCGTCGAGTGCGGTCCGGCCCACGCGCTGCGCCGCATTCTCATCGATTGCGGCTTCGGTCTGCGCGAGGCCAGCCGGCGCCTCGAACGGCTCGGGGTGATGCCCGATCAGATCGACGCCATCTTCGTCACCCACGAGCACGGCGACCACATCGGTGGAGCCGCGCGGCTGGCCGTGGCCGCCGGCGCCCCGCTGTACATGACCGCCGGCACGGCGGTGGCCGGTCTGGGGCTTCGGCCACCGGCCTTGCGGCTGGAGATGCTCGACGCCCACCGGCCGCTGGAATTCGACGGCGTTCGGATCGAACCGGTGGCCGTGCCGCACGATGCCCGCGAGCCAGTCCAGTTCGTCATCGACGACGGCCAGACGCGTCTGGGGGTGCTGACCGATCTTGGTCACGGCACGGCGCACGTGGTGCGCGCCATGTGCCGGCTGGACGCGATGGTGCTCGAATGCAATCACGATGCCGGGCTGCTCGAAGCGAGTGACTATCCCCGCATGCTCAAGCGTCGGATTTCAGGCCCCTACGGTCATCTGGAAAACGCTGCTGCGGCTTCGCTGCTGGCGGCCATCGATCAGAGCCGCCTGCGCACGGTGGTGGCGGCCCATCTGAGCCGAAGCAACAACCATCCCGACCTGGCACGCAGTGCGCTGGCCCAAGCCTGGGCCGGTGCGGCCGAGAGCGACATCCGCATCGCCGATCAGGACGAGGGCATCGCCTGGATGACCGCCTGAGGGCGCGCCGGTACGTGGGCGCGCCGTGCGCCTTGACAGGGCGCGCTGTCGCAACGCGAAAAAAAAGCCGGCGCAAGCCGGCTTTTTTGCTGCGAAGAAGAATTACTTCTTCATTGCATCTTTGGCGGCATCGGCAGCGGCGCCAGCGGCACCAGCGGCGGCGCCAGCAGCACCAGCAGCGTCTTTGGCGGCGCCAGCGGCGGCACCAGCAGCACCAGCAGCGTCTTTGGCAGCGTCAACAGCTTTGCCAGCGGCGTCTTTGGCGGCATCGGCAGCAGCCGGAGCGCCAGCAGCGGCCGGGGCGGCGTCGGTCTTGGGTGCTTCAGCCGGGGCGGGAGCCGGGGCCGGGGCCGGGGCGGCAACAGGAGCCGGCGCGGGAGCGGGGGCTTCTTCTTTTTTGCCGCAAGCAGCGACAGCAACAGCGATCAGCGTAGCGACCAGGAGCGACTTGTTCATGGCTCAATCCTTCTAATGGAATGCGAATGGGGACCGGAATGGAATTGCTTGGGCAAAAGACTGATGTCTCTAGGGCTTCGGGCAGAAGGCGGACACTATCAGCCTTGAATTACTTACCCAGCCAGCCTGCGAGTATAGCAGGCGCACTAAATGCGCGCACGATTGCGTTGCGCTGCAGCAATGAGTATCAGCACGAATGCGACGTTTCCGGCGGCGATTCGTCGGACAGTCACTGCTTTTCGGATCAGAGGCCGATGGTGGTCGCTGGCAGACAGTCGGTGGATTCGTCCCAAAGTGCGTCGTAGCGGGGCAGGTTCGATTCGAGCTGCGCCGGACTGGCCAGGATCAGCCGTCCGCGCAGGGTCTCGTGGTGAATACGGCGCACGAGGTGCTGATGATCTCCCAGCAGGATGCTCTCTTCTATCCGCAGTGTCTCGGGAATTTCCCGCACTTCGATCCGCGCTGAATACTCGCGGCGCACGCGCATGAACCGGTCGCCGTGCCGGGCGAGCCAGTCGGGACGTGCCACCATCACCCGGGCGCGCGCGCCACGTGCCAGCGCGCCGCGCAGCGCCCGCTCGCCCTCCGCTGTGTTCAGCGGCCATTCCTGGAAATCATGATCCAGCAGCACCAGCGTGTGTCGTGTGCAGTCCAGGGCCTCGATCGTCGCCTGGTGGAATGCCTGGCGTCCCTCGAAGCTGCGATCGACCGGTTCCTTCATGACAGGCGTCAACGGCGGTAGTGGATCCAGCCTGCAGAAAACCACTGGTGCAGCATCTGCGCCAAGGCGGAGTCGACCGGCGTTGCCGCCAGAGCGTCGGGCGGCAACTCGCGTTTGTCGGCCAGGGCGCGCAGGGCGGCCGATGCCCCCGCGGGCAGCGCGAACGACTCTCCATTGATGAACAGGCGGCGGGCGCGATAGGCCAGCCGGCTGCGCCGGTCGGCCCGCAGGCCGTGGCGCCGGGCGTCATCCCACCACGCACCGGCGGCGGTCGCGCGTGCCGGTGGCTCGAACCAGACCGTGGGCTTCGGCTCGGTCAGGAAGCGGCCGATGTAGTCGTCGGCCTCCTTGCGGCCGGGTCGCCAGTCCGTGAGCCATCTGGACAGCGTTTGTGCCATCGGCTCGGGCAGGCGTCCGGGGGTGCGCGTCGGCGTCAGTCCGCGATCGCCGAAGCGCGGGTCGGGTCCGCCGACCGTGTCGGCACAGTCGGCGAGGAAGCCGCGCAGCAGTTCGAGGCGGGACGGCGCCCGGAAACCGATCGAATACGTCATGCATTCGCCAAGGGCCGTGCCTTCGTGGCCCCACAGCGGAGGCAGGTAGAGGATGTCGCCCGGTTCGAGCACCCATTCCTGCTGTGCCTCGAAGTTGCTGAGGATGCGCAGGGGCGCATCGGGCACCAGCTCGATGGCGCCCGGCGCGCTGATCCGCCAGCGCCGCCGGCCATGGGCCTGCAGCAGGAACACGTCGTAGGAGTCGACGTGAGGCCCCACGCCGCCGCCGTCGGTGGCAAAGCTGATCATCAGGTCGTCGAGCCGGGCATCGGGCACGAACCGGAACAGAGCCAGCAGGTCGTGCACCGCGTCGACATGTCCATCGACGCCCTGCACTAGCAGGGTCCAGGCACGCTGGCGGCGTGTCGGCAGACTGTCGGGTTCGAATGGACCGCGATCGAGCCGCCAGCGGCCGCGCTGCTGGCGCACCAGGCGCGACTCGACGTCGTCCCGGGCGGCCAGTTCGAACAGCGAGTCGGTGGAAACGGGCGGCACGAATCCGGGCAGCGCACCGCGGATCAGCAGCGGTTTGCGCTGCCAGTGACGGCGCATGAACTGGTCTACACTCAGAGAGCCGAGCGGCGGATTCAGGTTTCGCATGGCGGCCGATTATAGGGAGAGGGCGATGTTGGTGGGTGATGGAATGTGGGTCACGGTGCGTTACCGGTTGTACGACTCGCAAGGCGTCGCGCTGGAAGAGGGCGAACGGGAACTGACGTATCTGCAGGGCGGATTCGGCTCGGTTTTCCCCAAGATCGAGGAGGCGCTGGTCGGTCAGGAGACGGGCTATGCCACGTCGGTCTACCTGCAGCCCGAGGACGGTTTCGGCGATTACGATGCCGACCGGGTGAATCTGGCCGCCCGCGCCGATTTCCCGGCCGAGCTCGAGGTCGGCATGACATTCGAGGGCGTGCCTGGCGATCCCGAGTCCGACGATGGAATCTACACGGTCACCGATTTCAACGAAGAGGCGGTCGTGCTGGACGGCAATCATCCGCTGGCCGGCATGGCCTTGCGGTTCGATCTGCGCGTCACCGAGGTGCGTGTGGCCACCGAGGAAGAGGTCGAGCAGGAGCGTCTGGCCGCCGAGGAAGACGAGGACGAGGCCGAACCCGAAGCGGCCGATTTCCCGCGCGAAAAGCCGCGGCTGCACTGAGGTGCGCGCCGCTCTAGGGCGACGCTTCGAAGGGCGCTTCTGCGTCGCGTGGCATCGCTCAAGGGCGCCGTGTCGCCTCCAGTTCGTGGGACGTGATCGAAAAACCCACGATGGGCCCGGCGGGAATGGTGACCGTCAGCCAGCGTGACGCCCGCGGGGTCCCGTAGCTCTCCAGCCGGACGATGTGCCCGATGGCGTGCCCGTTGCGGTCACGCAGCGGACGGTCGATTCGATACGTGTGCGTGTCGCCGTGCAGCAGCAGCATCGGCACCGGCAGCTTTTCGGCCAGGGTGCGAAGCCCCTGGCGCCACCACGCGTAGGCATCGTCCGGATCGTCCGCTCCGACAGGCGGCTCGCCGCGCCGGTCCCGCTCGTAATTCGGATTCGCGTGCGAGGCGATCACCAGTGCGCGAAGTCGGCTGGCGCTCGCCCAGGCCCGCGTTTCATCGAGCCAGCGCAGGACGGCGGATCGGCGCGCGCTGTTGGCCTGCGCCAGCCGAGGCTCGGAACTGCGGGCGTCGTGGCTGCCCGGTACGTTCAGGGTCAGGAAGCCCACGCCTTCGTGATGCCAGCGCATGTGTTCCGGGAAGGCCGTGCTGCCCTCGGACGCAGGCTGGCGACTGAAGCCGCCGAAAGCGCTGGCAGGGGCCGGGTCGGCTTGGTGAAACAGACGGCGCAGCATTTCCAGCCGATCCAGGGGGTCGAATCCGCCGGCCGGCAGACGGGTGCAGTCGACCCACTCGTTGTCGCCGGGCACAAAGACCAGTGGCCTGGCTGAAGCGCTGAGCAGCCCGTGGCGGTGGCGCAGCAGGTCGTCGGAGCAGCGTTCCCAGCCGCTCTTCAGATCGCCCAGATGCAGCACGAACACCACGCTGGCTGGCTGGCTGGCGAGCACATCGCGCAGCGAACGTTCCTCGAGCGTGCTGTACGGGGTGTCGCCGATGATCGCGAAGGTGAAAGTGCGGGTCGGGCGGGGATTCGTCGTCGTAGCCGGGTCGACGACGGCGGACGAGCCGGGACCGGGGGCGGGGGCGGGACCGAGGCGGGCGGCGGCGACGGCTTGCTCCGGGCCGGAAGCGGCCATCGAGCGGCCCGCACGGCCCGACAGGGCCAGACCGGCCGCGGTCAGGCCGATGGCGGCTCCGAGGCTTCTACGTCGGGCCGGGTCAGTCATCGGTCAGACGGGCGCGCCACTCGTAGAGCAGATCCAGCGCGGCGCGTGGCGTGAGCTCGTCGGGCGACAGGCCGGCCAGCCGGTCGAGCACTGTCCGCTCTGCCGCGCTCGGCCCTGAGGGCGTGGCGGCCGGTGCAGGGTCAGCACCCGCCTGCAGCGCCTCTTGTGACGCGTCGGCAACCGCCGGCTCATGCGTCAGTTCCAGCGCGTCGCCCCTTCCGAACAGGTCGATCTGCGCGTCATCCGCGCGGGCCTGCAGTTCGAGCTGTTCGAGCATCTGGCCGGCCGCGCGCACGACCGGACCGGGCAGGCCGGCCAGTCGCGCGACCTGCAGTCCGTAACTCCGGTTGGCCGGTCCGTCGCGCACCTCGTGAAGGAACGCGATGCCGCCGCGATGCTCGACCGCGGCCAGATGTCGATTGAACACACCGGCATGACGCTGCGCCAGCCGCGTCAGTTCGAAGTAGTGCGTGGCGAACAATGTAAACGCACGGTTGTGCGCGATCAGCCGGGAGGCGATCGCATGTGCGAGCGACAGTCCGTCGAAGGTCGAGGTGCCGCGTCCGATCTCGTCCATCAGCACCAGCGACCGGTCGGTGGCCGCGTTCAGGATTGCCGCGGCCTCGGTCATTTCGACCATGAAGGTCGAACGTCCGCCGGCCAGGTCGTCGGAGGCGCCGATGCGGGTGAAGATGCGGTCGATCAGGCCCAGGCGGCAGACTTCCGCCGGCACCCAGCTGCCGCAGTAGGCCAGCAGCACGATCAGTGCGGTCTGGCGCATGTACGTGGATTTGCCGCCCATGTTCGGCCCGGTCAGCACGACCATCCGATGGCGCTCGTCGAGCACGCAGTCGTTCGGCACGAAGTGCTCGACCGTCGTCTGCACCACCGGATGGCGGCCGCCGCGGATTTCGATGCTGGGCAGGCTGGTGAACTCGGGCGACACCCAGCCCATGGCCGCGGCGCGCAGGGCGAGCGTGGCCAGCACGTCGATCTCGGCGATGGCGCGGCCGATCGCCTGCCACACCGGCACGGACGAGGCGAGGGTGTCGAGCAGCTGCTCGTAGAGTTCGCGTTCGCGCGCCAGCGCGCGCTCCTTCGCCGACAGCGCCTTGTCCTCGAAGGCCTTCAGCTCGGGCGTGATGTAGCGCTCGGCGTTCTTCAAAGTCTGGCGCCGCCGGTATTCGGTCGGCACCTTGTCGGCCTGGCCGTTGCTGATCTCGATGAAGAATCCGTGCACGTTGTTGAAGCCGACGCGCAGATTGGCGATGCCGGTGCGCGCGCGCTCGGCGACCTCCATCTTCGCCAGGAAGTCGCCGCAGCCTTCGTCGATGGCCCGAAGTTCATCCAGCACCGCGTCATGTCCGGTGCGAAAAACGCCGCCATCGCGGACCAGTGTGGACGGCTCGTCCGCCAGCGAGGCGCTCAGGCGCTCGAGCACGTCCGGGGGCAGGGTCAGTGCATCGAGCATCTCGCCGAACAGCGCGGCCTGCGGCGCCAGAAGGCTGCGAATCTCATGGACGCACTGGCCGGCGTCGCGCAGCGCGGCCAGTTCGCGCGGGCGCACATTGCGCAGCGCGATCCGTGCCGCGACCCGTTCGAAATCGACACTGCGGGCGAGCGCCGGTGCAAGCGCGTGGGCCAGGCCGCCCACCAGTCCGGCGATGCGCTGGTGGCGCTGCGCCGCAGCGCTCTGCGAGCGCAGCGGCGCCTGCAGCCAGGCGCGCAGGCGCCGCGCGCCGGCACTGGTCGCGCAGTGGTCGAGCACCGACAGCAGCGTCGGCGAACTTTCGCCGCGCAGCGTTTCGACCACTTCGAGATTGCGCCGCGCCACCGGATCGAGCACCAGCAGCGTCTCGCCGTGGTGCACACGCAGGCCTTGCAGGTGCGAGGGGGCACGGCCCTGGGTTCGGCTGACGTAGTCGATCAGAGCACCCGCAGCGCCGACCGCCTGGGGCACCTCGGTCGCGCCGAACCCGGCCAGATCGGCGACCTGAAGCAGTTCGCTGAGCTGACGGCGCGCGCGGCTGTCGTCGAACTGCCAGTCGGGCGCCCGGGCGACCGCGATGTCGCGCAATGCGTCGCCCGCCAGGGCCTTGGTCAGCGCGCCGGCCAGGTCCCATGATTCAGGTGTGACGACCTCGGCCGGGCGCAGCCGCTCGAGTTCGCCGGGCAGGCCGGCGAGGTCGGTTTCGGCGAGCCAGCATTCGCCGCTGGCCAGCGCCATCCACGCGAGGCCGACGACCCTGCCGCGCAGGTGCGCGGCCATCAGCAGGCGCTCCTCGCGCTCGGGCAGCAGCGCCGCGTCGGTGAGCGTGCCGGGCGTCACGATCCGAGTGACCTTGCGCTCGACCGGTCCCTTGCTGGTCGCCGGGTCGCCG
>DAONCJ010000018.1:0-17423 GCA_035401985.1 Burkholderiaceae bacterium
GACAAACCCCTGCACATGCTGGGCCTGGCGCTGGGCCCCATGGCGCTGCTGCTGGGGGGTTTGAAGCTGGCGCACAGCACGGTCGCGCCCGCTTCGCGCGCCATCTCGACCAGCGCCACCGCGGTGCGGCCGTTGGACAGGAAGTCGTCGACGATCACCACCCGCCGGGTGCGGGTGACCGACTCGATGACGGTAGTCATGTCGAGCGGCCGCAGCACGCGCAGATCGATCACCTCGGCGGAAATCCCCATGCCGGCCAGTGTCTGCGCCGCCGTCATCGTCTTGGGCAGCGAGCCGCCATAGGTGATCAGGCTCACGTCCGAACCCACCCTTCGCACACAGGCTCGACTGATGTCGACCGCGATGTCATCGTCGACCTCACCCTCGAGGTTGTAGAGCTGCGCGTGTTCGAAGAACAGCACCGGGTCGGGGTCGGCCAGGCAGGCGGCGAGCATGCCGCGCGCGTCCTGAACCGTGGCCGGCGCGACGATGCGCAGGCCGGGGATATGCGCATACCAGCCCTCGAAACTGTGCGAGTGCTGTGCGGCCACCTGGCGACCTGCGCCAGTCGCCATGCGGATCACCACCGGCACCGAGAACTGGCCGCCGGACATGTGCCGGTAGAGCGCCGCGGTGTTCACGATGGCGTCCAGCGCGAGCAGGCTGAAATTGACCGTCATGATTTCGACGATCGGGCGCATGCCGCCCAGCGCGGCGCCGATGCCGGCGCCCACGAAGCCCAGTTCCGACAGCGGCGTGTCGCGGATCCGCTGCGGGCCGAACTCATCGAGCAGACCTTTGGACACCGCATAGGTGCCGCCATAGGCGCCGACATCCTCGCCCATCAGGAACACCCGAGGGTCCTGTCGCAGCGCCTGCTGCAGTGCCTCGCGCAGTGCCTCGCGATAGCTGAGGGTGCGGATCATGCCGGTGCTCCGGGGCTGCCGGCCGCGGCTGGCGTGAGCAGGTCGCGGGCGAGGTCCTCGATGGGCTCCCAGGTGCCGGCTTCGGCGAAGGCCACTGCCCGATCCACCTCGGCCTGCGCCGCGGCGTCGATCGCCAGGAACTCCTCCTCGCTCAGCGTGCCCTGCGCTTTGAGCCGGGCGGTGAAGCTGTGGATCGGACCCCGGGTCTTCCACGCCTCGACCTCGGCCTTGGTCCGATAGAGCTCGGCGTCGAACATCGAATGGGCGCGGAAGCGGTAGGTTCGGAACTCCAGGAACATCGGCCCGCCGCCGTCGCGCACGAACTCGGCAGCAGCCTGGGTTGCCTCGCGCACGGCCACCACATCCATGCCGTCGATGCGGGTCGCTGGCAGGCCATACGAGGACGCCTTCACGCACAGATCGGTCTGGGATTCGTAGCGATCGATCGCGGTGCCCATGGCGTACAGATTGTTCTCGCAGCAGAAGAGCACCGGCAGCTTCCACAGCGCGGCCAGATTCAGACTTTCGTGAAAGGCGCCCTCAGCCACGGCGCCATCGCCGAAGTAGCAGGCGGTGAGGGCGCGCCTTCCGAGCATGCTGTCGGCCAGCGCCAAGCCGGTGGCCAGTGGCAGGCCACCGCCGACGATCGCGTTGCCGCCATACAGGCGGGTCGCGCGGTCGAACAGGTGCATCGACCCGCCGCGGCCTCGCGCACAGCCCTCCTGCTTGCCGTACATCTCGGCCATGATGGCGTTCATCGACAGCCCGCGCACCAGCGCATGGCCGTGCTCGCGGTAGGTGGCCACCAGATTGTCATCGGCGCGCAGCGCGTTCAGCGATCCCGCCGCCACAGCCTCCTCGCCTATGTACAGGTGCAGGAAGCCGCGGATCTTCTGCTTGCCATAGAGTTCGGCGCAGCGCTCTTCCATGCGCCGGATTCGCACCATGTCGGCGAGCACCTTCAGCGCAAAGGTCTTTTCCCAGCGGACAGGCCCGCCTGATGCGGCAGGCACCGCGCCCGAACCGGACCCGGCAGCCGCAGCGTGCCCGGCAGCCGGACGATCGGATGGGGCGCTCATTGACCGCTGCCTTCGAGGGTCGAGGTGTCACCCTCGGGCAGGCCGAGTTCGCGCGCCTTGAGCAGCCGTCGCATGATCTTGCCGCTTCTGGTGCGCGGCAGTGTCGCCAGGAACGCGATTTCCTTGGGCGCGACCGCCGCGCCCAGTCGTTTACGGGCGTGCGCCATGATGTCCAGGCGAAGCGTCTCGTCGGCGCTGTACGCGCCCTTGAGACTGACGAAGGCCTTGACCATCTCGCCCATGATCGGGTCGGGCTTGCCGATCACGCCGGCCTCGGCCACCGCCGGGTGTTCCATCAGCACGCTCTCGACCTCGAATGGGCCGATCAGGTGACCGGCCGACTTGATCACATCGTCGGCGCGGCCCACGAACCAGTAGTAGCCATCTTCATCGCGCCGCGCCAGATCGCCGGTCAGGTACCACTGACCCGCAAAGCACTTGCGATATCGGGCCTCGTTGTTCAGGTAGCCGCGGAACATCGACGGCCAGCCCGCGCGCAATGCCAGCTCTCCGTCGACGCCGGCCGTCTCGATCACCCGCACCCGCGGCGCCTCGCCCTCGGCCTCGAGATGCTCGACGATGGCCGCTTCGATGCCCGGCAGCGGCCGCCCCATCGACCCCGGCCTGATGTCGAAGGCCGGTGTGTTCGCGATCATGATGCCGCCCGTCTCGGTCTGCCACCAGTTGTCGTGGATCGGCAGGCCGAGCACGTCCTTGCCCCACCAGACCGCCTCGGGATTCAGCGGCTCTCCGACACTCGCGATGAAGCGCAGTGCGGGGAAGCTGTGTCCGCGAACCAGTTCGGCGCCGGCCTTCATCAGCATCCGGATGGCCGTGGGCGCGGTGTACCAGACGCTGATGCGCTCCTGCTCCAGCAGCGTGTACCAGCGCTGCGCATCGAACTCCTCGCGATCCACCAGCGAGGTCACGCCATGCAGCAGGGGCGCGATGATGCCGTAGGAGGTGCCGGTCACCCATCCCGGATCGGCTGTGCACCAGTAGCGGTCGCCGTCGTGCAGGTCGAGCGCGAAGCGCCCGGTGGCATGGTGCGTCACCACCGCCTCGTGCACATGGATCGCGCCCTTCGGGGTTCCGGTGGTTCCGCTGGTGAAGTGGAGCAGCGACATGTCGTCGGGCGCGGTCGGCACCGCGGCGAACTGATCGGAGGCCTCGGCCATCAGGCTCGCGAGGTCCAGCGTGCCGGGCTCGCTGGTGGGGGAACCCTCATCGGACACCAGCAGCACATGACGCAGGCTCGGCATCCGTTCCCGCCATGCCTTCACCTTGCGGCGATACAGCGTGTCGGTGGTGACCAGGACCTTGCCTTCGCCCAGGTTGACGCGGGTGGCGATTGGCTCGGGGCCGAAGGCCGAGAACAGCGGAGTCACCACCACGCCGCATTTCAGGCTGCCCAGGACCGCCACGTACAGTTCCGGGATGCGCCCCGCCAGGATGAAAAGGCGGTCACCCTTGCCGACGCCGAGCCGGCTCAGTGCATCGGCAAAGCGGCTGGTCAGGCGCGCCAGCTCGGCAAAGCTGATGTCCAGCGCGGCTGCATCGCGCGCCACGAACCGCAGGGCCGTGCGGTCGCGCAGGGGCCCGCTCGCATGCCGGTCGACGGCCTCATGCGCGATGTTCAGCGCGCCGCCCGGCAGCCCGTCCATCGCCTGCCGCGCCTCGGCCCACGAGTAGTCCCGACATGTTGCGTCGTAGTTGACCAGGTTCGGCGCGAGCCGAAGATCGTGCGCAGTCTTTGGGATGACGGCCGGTCGGTCCATGAGCATCTCCTCTCTGTTCAGTCTAGTGACCTGCGGCACCTGCGCCATTGACAGTGATCAACGGGAGTGACCCCTGAGCGCGGATACGACGATCGCGCACAGGCGTGTATGCCCATGGCGTCTCGTGGTACACCCGCAGGCATTGCTCTTCTGCACCGCCCCTGTTCAAGGAGGTCCCATGCCCGGCAGCTCCCTGTGGCGGCTTGTATGGCCGGCTGGCGTCTGGGTCGGCCTGCTGTGCCTGCCGGTTCCTGCAGGGCTTCAGGCTCATCAGTGGCAGTACTTCGCGGTATTCGCGGCGGCCATCGTGGCGATGGTGGCCACACCGCTGCCGGGCGGCGCGATCGGCCTGATCGCTGTGACTTTCATCGCCGCCATGGGCTACGTCGAGGCCGATGCGACCGCTTCGGTGCGCTGGGCGCTGGCCGGCTTCGGGGATCCGGCCGTGTGGCTGACCTTCGGCGCCTTCCTGTTCGCGCTGGGCTATCGCAGCACCGGCCTGGGCCGCCGGATTGCGCTGTCGCTGGTGCGCCGGCTTGGCCGGCGCACGCTCGGTCTCGGTTACGCCATCGCGCTGGCCGACCTCGTCATCGCGCCCGGCATGCCGTCGAACACGGCGCGCAGTGGCGGGACGATCTATCCGATCGTGCGCGAGATCGCGCCGCTGTACGACTCGCTGCCCGGGCCGACGGCGCGGCGCATCGGCGGCTACCTGATGTGGACCGCGTTTGCCAGCACCGCCGTCACGAGCTCGATGTTCATCACTGCCCTGGTGCCGAATGCGGCAGCCCTCGCGCTGGCCGGCCGTGTCACCGGCCTGGAGATCGGCTGGTGGCGGTTCGTGGCCGGGTTCGCGCCGGCCGGTATTCTGCTGCTGCTGCTGGTGCCGCTGCTGGCCTACTGGATCTATCCGCCGCAGGTGCGCGAAAGCCCCGAGATCGTGACCTGGGCCGCGTCCGAGCTGCGCACCATGGGCCCGATGTCGCGCCGCGAATGGACGATGCTCGCTCTGATCGGGCTGGCCATCGTGCTGTGGGTCACCGGCAGCAATCCTCGTGTGTCGATTCCCGGGCTCGGCAGCAATTTCGTCCACCCCACCACGGTGGTGCTGATCGTGATCTCGCTGATGCTCATGCTGCGGGTGGTGACCTGGGATTCGGTGCTGGCCGAGCGCGAGGCCTGGAGCATGCTGCTCTACTTCGCCATGGTCCTCACGCTGGCCGATGGCCTGAACCGGATCGGCCTGATCGACAAGTTCGCGCGGATCGCCGTCGAGCCACTGGCCGGCGTCGACCCCATGGTGGTGATGTTCGCCCTGGTGGCCCTCTTCTTCTGGTCGCACTACCTGTTCGCCAGCATCACCGCCCATGCGGTCGCGGTGCTGCCGGTGGTGCTGGGCATCGGCAGGGAGATACCGGGCCTGCCCGCCGCGACCTTGGCTCTGCTGTGCATCTATGGCCTGGGGCTGATGGGCGTTATTTCGCCCTACGCGACCAGCTGCGCGCCGATCTACGCGGGCAGCGGATACATCGGCCGGGTGCGCTTCTGGCTGCTCGGACTGGTGTTCGGGATGCTGTACTTCGCGGTGCTGGTCGGTGTGACCGGTCCGTGGGTGCTGGCGACCATGCCGGCGAACTAGACCGGATCGCTTTGCAACCGATCATCCGGCTGGCGTCGGCGCGGCCCGCCTACGACGGCAGCAGCAGCAGCGTGCAGTTCAGTTCGTCGAGACCCAGCGCGGCGGCCTCATCGAGGGCTTGCGGGCCGGCAACCGCCACCAGCCCGGGCCGCATCCGGGCAAGCTGCCCGCGCAGCTGCTGCGCGTCGCCGGTCAGGTAAACCACCGGACTGCCGAAGCGGCGGGCCAGGACCGAAACCGGTGCCGCGACGCCCTGCGGCGAGGCTTCCGGCGCGCCCAGCACGACGAACGGGGCGCGCCGCGGCACGCCGTCACGCACCAGCAGCATCGGCGCGCGGGCACTGCGCACCTGGGCGAACGGTGCCGACATGTCGCGAGGGGTGCGGCCGGGCGCGCGCGCCGGCAGCGAGGCCACCAGCAGATCAGTCTCCTGGGCGCCGGCCAGCAGCATCGGCATCACCGGTCCGCGCACGACCTCGAAAGCCCACTGGATGGACTGGCCTTCGAGGCGGCGATGCAAGGTCCGGCGCACCTGCGCGGCACGCTGCTGCAAGGCCCGCACCATCGAGTCGGCGTCGAGCTGGCGGCTGGTCGCCGACGACAGGCAGACTTCGCGGGCAAAGGGCAGCGCCGCGAAATGCAGCAGCTCGATGTCCTCGACGAACAGACCCAGCAGCTCCAGGTGCATGGCGCCAGCCAGCTCGGTGGCCAGCGCCATGGCCGCGGACGATTCCTGCAATCCCAGTCCCAGCACGATGCGGCGAAGGTTCATGGCGTGTTCCGGTGGCTTGCGACGAGAGGTCAGCGTGTGCGCCGTGCCTGACGGCCGCGGCTGCCGTGGTCCCCGCCCGATTGCGGGTGCAGCCGTTCGGCCAGCTGATAGAGCCGGGTCTCGATCCGGCCGTTCACGGTGTGCGGCGCAAACGCGCCCCCGACATTGCGTTTGCCGGCCGGCAGTCCGGTCAGCAGTTCGAGCCCCTCGTCGATGCTGGACACGGCATGCACATGGAAGCGTCCCGCCTCGACGGCGGCGACCACCTCGCGGTTGAGCATCAGGTTGCGCACGTTCGAAGCGGGGATGATCACGCCCTGATCGCCGGTCAGCCCGCGTTCGCGGCACAACTCGAAAAAGCCCTCGATCTTGTGATTGACGCCGCCGATGGGCTGCACATCGCCGTGCTGATTGACCGAACCGGTGACCGCGTACGACTGCTTCAGCGGCACCCGCGCGATGGCCGAAAGCAGCGCGTACAGTTCGGCCGAGGACGCGCTGTCGCCCTCGACCCCGCCGTAGGTCTGCTCGAACACCAGGCTGGCTGACAGCATCAGCGGCCGTTCCGGCAGGTAGCGCGCCGACAGGTAGCCGCTCAGGATCAGCACGCCCTTGGAGTGCAGTGGCCCGCCCATCTGGGCCTCGCGTTCGATGTCGATCACCTGGCCCCCGCCCATCCGCACGGTGGCGGTGATGCGGATCGGCTTGCCGAAGGCCTGGTCACCCATCTCGACGACCGACAAGGCGTTGATCTGACCGATGCGTTCGCCGTCCGTGTCGATCAGCAGGCGCCCTCGCAGGGTTTCCTCGCGCATCCGGTCGCTGATACGCGCGCCGCGCCGCGTCTGGCCGTCGATGGCGGCCTGCACATGGACGGCGCTCATCACGCTGTCGCCCTGCGCATCGGCCAGGTGATTGGCTTCGAGCATCAGGTCGGCCAGCCGGGAGATTTCCAGCGACAGCTTGTCGGCATCGTCGGCGCTGCGCGACGCATGTTCGATCAGCCTGCCCACGGCGGCGCGGTCCAGTGGCCGGATCGCGTTGCGGCGCGCGAGCGTGGCGATCAGGCGCGCATAGGTCAGATCGGACGCGTCGTTGCGGCTCATGTCCTCGTCGAAATCGACAAGGACTTTGAACAGGTCGCTGAATTCGGGGTCCAGCGCGTGCAGCATGTAATAGATCTGGCGCTGGCCGACCAGGACGACCTTCAGGTCCAGCGGGATGGGCTCGGGCTCCAGCGACACGGTGCTCACCAGGCTGAGCGCCTGGGCCAGCGGCTCGGTGCGGATCTCGCGTGCGCGCAGCGCGCGCTTGAGCGCATCCCAGGCCAGCGGCTGGGTCAGCAGCTTCACCGCCTCGACGATCAGGTAGCCGCCGTTGGCGCGGTGCAGGGCGCCGCCCTTGATCAGCGTGAACTCGGTGACCAGCGCGCCCATGCGCGCCTCGTACTCGATCCGGCCGACGAGGTTGTCATGGGTCGGGTGGTCCTCGAAGACGACCGGAGCACCTTCGCCTTCCTCATGCTGGACCAGCGCATTGACGGCGTAGCGGTTCATCAGCGCTTCGGCGGGCTCGGCGCGGGCCAGCATCAGGGCCATCGGATTGCCAGGTTCGCTCTCCTTGGCCTGCTGGAAATACTCGGCGTGATCGAGCACGTCGTCCTGCACGGCGATCAGGTAATCGCGCACGGCCGGGATCGATTCGTAGTCGGTCTTCATCTCCTCGATCAGGCTGGCCACGACGCTGCTGGTGATCTGCCGGTTCAGTTCGCGCAGCTTGTGCTGGGCCTCGCGGCGCCACTTCGGAATCAGCTCGATGGCGGCCTCGAGCTCCTTCTGGAGCCGGCCGATCGCTTCCTCGATGGGCTTCTGCTCGACCTGCGTCAGCTTTTCGAACTGCTGCGGCTCCATGACGCTGTCGCCGGACATCGGCGCGAATCCGAATCCGCCTGGCGTGCGCAGCAGGGCGATGTTCTGCTCGCGGGCATGGTCGCCAACCGTGCCGATCGCCAGGTCCTGGCGTGAACCGAGTTCGTTCTCGAGCTCCTGACGCCGGCTGCGGTACTCGTCGGTCTCGAAGGCCGCCGGTATGCCGGTTCGCAGGTCTTCGACGAGCCGCGCCATGTCGCGCTGGAACGCCAGTGCACGGCCCGTGGGCAGCTGCATCCTCGTCGGCTTGTGCGGCGTCCTGAAATTGAAGACGTAGCACCAGTCGGGCGGCGTCGGCCGCTGGCCGGCAGTCTGACGCAGCAGGCGATCGACCAGGGTGCGCCGGCCCAGGCCTTCGGAGCCCATCGCGAACAGGTTGTAGCTGCGGTGCGCCATGCCGATGCCGAAACGGATGGCTTCGACCGCGCGATCCTGTCCCGGCGCTTCGTCCACGTCGGCCAGTTCGGTGGTGGTCTGGAATGGCAGCCGATCGGTCTGGCACGCGCGATACAGATCGGCGAGGGGAACGCGGCTCTTGTTCTTCTCGGTCATGACGGTCCCGGGAGATTTTCAGGCCGAAGTATGAACCGCGTCAGAGCGCCGGCGAATGCGCAATATCAAGGAGCCGGGCGGCGGCATTTCCGCTTTCCGCCGCCCGGCCGCGGGCACCCCTCGAGCAGGCGTTATGCTCATCGACCCGCATCGGGATGCCCGGGTCGCCGCGACCGGCGCAGACCGCCGCCACCGATACAGACCGCCACTTCCAGAGGATTTTCATGAGCCCACAACCCGGCCCGGGCGCCGCCCTTCCGTCCTCCGATCCCGCGGCCGGCGAGACCTTCGACATGGTCATCGTCGGCGCCGGCTTCGCGGGCCTTTACATGCTGCACAAGGCGCGCCAGCTCGGCCTTCGGGCACGGATCTTCGAGGCCGGCGACGGCGTGGGCGGCACCTGGTACTGGAACCGCTATCCGGGTGCGCGCTGCGACATCGAGAGCATGTCGTATTCGTACCAGTTCTCCGAAGATCTGCAGCAGCAGTGGCAATGGAGCGAGCGCTTTGCGCCTCAGCCTGAAATCCTCAGGTACGCCAACCATGTGGCCGACCGGTTCGATCTGCGCCGCGACATCTGCTTTGGCGCGCGCGTGACGGGCGCAAGCTACGACGAAGCGGCTGCCCGCTGGACGGTTCGCACCGATCGTGGCGATGTGGCCACCGGCCAGTTCGTGGTCATGGCCACCGGCTGCCTGTCGTCGACCAACATGCCCCGGTTCAAGGGCCTGGACAGCTTCAAGGGCGCCCGTTATCACACCGGCGAATGGCCGCACGAGCCGGTCGATTTCACCGGCCAGCGGGTCGGCGTCATCGGCACCGGGTCGTCGGCCATCCAGGCCATTCCGATCATCGCGAAGCAGGCGGCCTCATTGACGGTGTTCCAGCGCACCGCGAACTATTCGGTGCCGGCCCGAAACGCGCCGCTCGACCCTGTCTACGAGGCGCGCATCAAGAGCGAGTACGCGGCCTTTCGGGCGCGCGAAAGCCTGATGCCGGCCGGTTTCGGTTCGAACTACCCGCGCAATGAGGTGTCGGTGTTCTCGGCCACTCCCGAGGAGCGTCAGCGCGCCTTCGATGCGCGCTGGCAGCGCGGCGGCCTGGGCTTCAACGGCGCCTTCAACGACCTGATGATCGACAAGGCGGCCAATGACTTCGCGGTGCAGTACGTGCACGAGCGCATCCGCGAGGTGGTCAAGGATCCGGCGGTCGCCGCGCTGCTCTCGCCCAGGCAGGTGCTGGGCTGCAAGCGCATCTGTGTGGACACCGGCTACTACGAAGCCTTCAACCAGCCGCATGTGAAGCTGGTCGACATCAGCCAGGGCGGCATCGAGGCGATCACGCCGGCCGGCGTGGACGCGGCGGGCCAGTCGTTCGAGTTCGACAGCATCGTGTTCGCCACCGGCTTCGATGCGATGACCGGCACGCTGATGAAGATGGACATCCGCGGGCGCAACGGGCTCACGCTGCGCGAGGCCTGGAGCGCCGGGCCGCGAACCTACCTCGGGCTCAACATTGCGGGCTTTCCGAACCTGTTCACCATCTCGGGTCCGGGCAGTCCGTCGGTGCTGACCAACATGATCGTGTCGATCGAGCAGCATGTGAACTGGATCGCCGACTGCGTGAAGTGGCTGCGCGAGCAGGGTCGGCGCAGCATCGAGGCGCAGCCCCAGGCGCAGGACGAATGGGTCGGTCACGTCAACGGCGTGGCCAGCGGCACGCTGTATCCCACCTGCAACTCCTGGTACCTCGGCGCCAACGTGCCCGGCAAGACCCGTGTCTTCATGCCGCTGCTCGGCTTTCCGCCCTATGTCGAGCGCTGCAACGAGGTGGTGGCCAGGGGCTACGAAGGGTTCGCGGTCGGGGCCTGAATCTGTGGCTGGGCCGCCTGCGCTGTCTCGCGCCGGCGGGCCATTCGCGCCGCCAGGCTGACGGCCACGCCCGGCCGGCTCCAGGGGCAGACGGCCACGCAGATCCCGCAGCCGCCGTGTTCATTGAAATACGGCAGACACCGGTCAAAGTCCACATACCAGCGCTGCTCGCCGCGGACCATCTGCTTGTGGTCGGCTATCGCGCCCGGCGGGCACGCGGCCTCGCAGACCTGGCAGCGCAGGCAGAAGTCGTCGGCGCCGAAGATGTCGGGCACATCGTCGATCAGCGGCACATCGGTCAGCACCGACGCCAGCCGGAAGCTCGAGCCGAGTTCGCGGTGGATGATCGAACCGTGCTTGCCGAGTTCGCCGAAGCCGCAGGCCAGCGCCGCAGGGATCAGGGTCATCGGCCCCGCCATCGGGCCGCCATGAGGCTTCGCATCGTGGCCCTGCTCGCGCAGCCATGACGCCACCGCCTTGGCCGCCCGATTGCCGCGGGCGTACTGGGTGACGACTTCGGCGAATGAAGGCTCCTCGGGGGCGGTCTTCATGCGCTCGTAGTCGTGGGCGACGCCCAGCATCACGATGTGACGCTGGGGCACCTCGAAGCCCTCGAACACCCACTGTGGCTGGACTCGCGTGATGCCCACGATGTCGGCGCCGCCGGCCAGCGCCACGCGCCTGATCTCGCTCGTCCACTCCGCCGGCTCGCGCACCGCGGGCTGAGCGGCAAGATCGGCCAGCGGCATGTCCAGCACCTTCTGCCGGTCGGCCCGTGCCTGTGCCAGCAGCGCGCCGCCCGCATTGTGCTGCTGGAACCAGCGCTGCAGCGGTCCGTGCGGCGTGCTGTCCGGGTCCTGCCAGTAGATCGGCCGGGGCCGGCGTGCCTCGGTCTCGCCAAGGCCGTTGATCGCATTGCCGGAAACCGCAGGCCACAGCGCCATCTGTTCGGGCGAGGGCGTGAAGTCGTGGACGGGCTTGGCCATGGGGGCTCCAAACGAAGGGACAGGCGGGGCGAGGATGCCGGCTGGTGGACGATCAGCCCGGTGCGGTCGGCCGCCGGGGTGCGAGCAGCGCAAGCGTTGCTGCCGACAGAATCAGCACGAAGCCGCCCATGTCGGCGCCGCTGGGCCGCTCGCCCAGCAGCAGCATGGCGCCACCGACACCCACGACCGGAATCATCAGCGTGCCCAGGGCCGCCACGCCGGCGGGCAGGCGCGCCACGATGTCGAACCAGATCAGGTAGGCCAGCGCAGTGGCCAGCACGATGTGAAAGCCGAGGGCGAGCCAGAACCACCCGGCGGGCCAGGCAAGCGACGCGGGATAGGACGAGGCCGAGCCGAATGCCGCCCAGCCGAGCGTCGACACGCCCGCTCCCGCGAGCAGCTGCCAGGCCGTGCCGGCGATCGGTGAGACCCGCGCCGGCCAGCGCTTGACGAACACTGTGCCGGCCGCCCAGCTCAGACCGGCGCCGAGCGCGAACAGCGGGCCAGCCGACCATCCGCCGCCAGCCAGCAGCGGCGCGCCCAGAAGTGCCAGCCCCGTCAGCCCGAGGCCGACCGCGGCAAGCCGCCAGCCATCGGGCTTCTCGCCGAGCATCGGCCAGGCGAACAGCACCGCCCACACCGGCATCGTGAAGGTGACGATGGCAGCCCGCGAAGTCGAGCCGCCGAGCTGCGCGAAGGCGGTGCACAGATTGAATCCGACGATCGTCAGCAGCGAAGAGACCCCGACGCGCCAGCGCTGGTCGGCCGGTACCTTCAGCGATTCGCCGCGCAGGCTGGCCACTGCGAACAGCAGCAGTGCGCCGCAGCCCATGCCCACCGCCCGCAGGGTCCAGGGCGACCACCACGACAGGACCACCCGGACCGCGGGCCAGTTCAGGCCCCACAGCAGGGCCAGCACCGGCACGGCCAGCGCCGCGGCGGGCTTTGGGAGCGCTTTCATGGCTGCAGTGTATGCGTGCGGGTAAGCGGGCCAATGCCGTGCAGATGGCACCGGTTTCACTCGGTGTCATGCCGGCGGCGGGTGCCGTGCCGGTCCGAAGGCGCGCGGGTACGATGGTGTCAGGACAGCCCAGGGGAAGAAACCGATGAGTGCCATAGCCGATGCCAACGCCTACCCGCCCGACATCGTCGCCCTGCGCGACGGCCTGGACGGGTTCCTGAAGCAGGAAGTGATCGCCCGCCACGAGCGGCACGCCGCGCTGCTCGATGACGAACGCCGCCTGTTCACCGACGACGGGCGCTATCACCCCGAGGCGCTGGCCCTGATCCGCGAGGTGCGCATGGCCGCGTCGCGCGCCGGCTATTACGGCATGTGCGTGCCGACCTCACTTGGCGGGGGCGGCCTGGGCGCGCTGGCCTGGTTCGGTGGCTGGGAGCGGATCTTCCACCGTTGTGCCGATCACTACTGGCTCGGCCATTACGCCATCAGCCACTGGGCCTTCGGCCCCTCGGCAGTGCTCGAGCGGGTCTCGCCGCGAGCGCGCGAAGAGATGCTCGCCGGCATGATGGCCGGCAGCCACAGCATGTGCTTCGGGATGTCCGAGCCGGATGCCGGCTCGGACGCCATGATGATGAAGACCCGCGCCGTCCGTGACGGCGATGGCTGGCGCATCTCCGGCAGCAAGATCTGGACGACGAACAGCCCCTATGCCGACTACTGCATCGTGTTCGCGGTGACGGATCCGGCACGGGCAGCGCAGCGCAAGGGCGGCATCAGCGCCTTCCTGGTGCCCACCAGCGCACCGGGCTTCGTGGTCGAACGGGTGATCCGGATGTGGGGCAGCGTCGGCGGCAACGAGGCCATGCTGCACTTCGACGGCATCCGGGTCGAGCCCTGGCAGCTGGTGGGCGAACTGGACCGCGGCTTTGCCATCGCCATGCTCGGCGTCAACCTGGGTCGGCTGTACAACTCCGCGCGTTCGGTCGGCACCGCCCGCTGGGCCATGGAGAAGGCGTTCGACTACGTGAAGGTCCGGCAGGCCTTCGGTCACCCGATCTCCGAATATCAGGGCGTGATGTTCCCGCTGGCCGAGTCGGCGATGCAGATGCATGGCGCCCACCTGATGTGCCTGAATGCCGCGCGTCTGGTCGACCAGGGGGCGCCTGCCCGCAAGGAGGTCGCGATGACCAAGGCCTACGCCACCCAGATGGCCGCGCAGACGCTGGACCGGGTGATCCAGGCCCACGGGGCGATCGGCATGACCAACGAGCTCGGCCTGACCGAGGCCTGGAAATCGCTGCGCAAGGTGAACATCGCCGATGGCACCAACGAGATCCTGCGCCGCACGATCACGGGAGAAATGCTGGGCGGCGATCTCGATTGGTAGCGACCCTTACGCAATTCAGTGGGTGCCGCGGTTCCAGCCTATGGTCGCTTAGGAGGGGTCCTACAGCGCTTGACCGGTGTGCTCTGTACCTTTGATTCCATCGGACATGGATTCGGTTGTGATGGCCCGATCCTGTCGGCTAGGACCTAAGGTGGATGTTCACCCGCGGGCCGATCTGTCAGTCTGAGTCCCAGTCAGTCGCCGGCGCACCCGCAGGCACTGTCCCGCAACGGAGTCGATCATGAACTTTCACAACAGCGTCAAATCTCTGGACAACCTGTTCGCCACAAGCGAGGTCGGGCCGCTTCCGGAGTGCGCGCGAGGTGCTGACAGCGGACTGATCGACGCCCTGAGCTACGCCTACAGCGCGCTGGACCATCTGGTGTACCTGGACCCCAACGACGTGTTCCAGACCGCCGACTACCAGCAGCAGCTCGACATCGTCATCGGTGTCCTGAGTCAACCCGAAGTCTTTGTCGCGAACGATGCCGTCACCCGCCGCATTCACCAGGCCGTTGCCTGCCTGAAGTCCATCGGTGACGCCCGTCGCGACCCCGCCGGATCGGCTCAGGCCTTCGAGTCCCTGTTCTGCGCGCTGGGTGAGCTCGCCCCCGAGCTTCCCGCGCCGGTCGACGAGTCCGTGGACATCTTCATCGAGGCCGAAGCGTTCTTCGAAAGCCTGCGCGTCGACCTGCAGCCTCAGCTTTCGCTGGCACCCGGGCAGTGGACGGTGATGGGAACGGCCTCCTGAGCAGGCCCAACGGTTCGGCGGTCGTCAAGCTCCACCCGCCACCATTCCGGCAGCAGCTTCAGAACCCCGGGCCGCGCAAAGCGGTCGTCGATCAGATGCACGCTTCCGCGATCGTCCAGGGTTCTGATCACCCGCCCCGCCGCCTGCACCACCTTGCGGATCCCCGGGTACAGATAGGTGTAGTCGTGGCCACGGCCGAAGCTTGCCTGGAGCCGGCGTGACATCGCCTCATTGGCCGGGTTCATCTGGGGCAGGCCCAGCGTGGCGATGAAGGCGCCGATCAGGCGTTCGCCCGGCAGATCGATCCCCTCGGCAAACTGACCTCCCAGCACCGCAAACCCCACACCGCGGCCGTGCGCGGCGAACCGTGCAAGGAAGTGCTCACGTTTAGCGAAGCCCATTCCTCGGCATTGCGCCCAGCGCGGGGTGTCCGGACAGTGGGCGGAGAACGCCTCGAGCGCCCGCTCGAGGTAGTCGTAACTGCTGAAGAACGCCAGGTAGTTTCCGGGCCGGGCTTCGTACTGAGCCGCGATCAGCCTGGCGATCGGCGCCAGTGATGCAGCGCGGTCCGCCAGGCGCGTCGACACCCCCCGGACGACCCGAACCCTGAGCTGATCGGCGCTGAAAGGGGCCTGGACATCCGCCCATGCAGTGGTGGCTGGAAGGCCCAGCGTGTCGCTGTAGAACTGCGCCGGGCTGAGCGTTGCCGAAAACAGCACGGTGCTGCGGGCTGCGGCGAACCGGGGCGCAAGAAAAGGCGCCGGCACGACGTTGCGCAGGGACAGCACGGATTCTGTGCCGTGGCGCGGGGACTTCGGCGGACCGCTGTCCTGGCTGAGGTCGATCAGGGAGTGGTCGCCGAACTGATCGAGCAGCCGTGCGAAGGCCAGGGCGTCGAAGTGAAAGTGCAGCAGCGCATCGTCGTCAGGGGTGGGATGCTCGCCAAACCATTCGCTCAGGGCCGTCGTCGCAGCCTGCAGCGCCCGCACGAACGCGGCCGGCGGCTGTTCCAGCACCCGATACGGCACCGGCTGCTCGCGGGCCAGCCGGTTCCAGGCTCGCTGCAAGCCCTGCAGGGGCTTGCGCAGCGCGGCTGGCGCCCCCGCGCAGACGCTTCGCAGCATCGACTGGCGCAAGGACGCGCTGTACATGGCGCGGGCCCGGTCGAGGAGGTTGTGGGCCTCATCCACAAGCACCACGACCCGCCACTGGTTGGCCACCGTGAGGGAATGCAGCAGGGCGCTGCCGTCGTAGAAGTAGTTGTAGTCGCCGACCACCACATCGCACCAGCGGACCATCTCCTGGCCGAGGTGATAAGGGCAGACGCCGTGCGCGAGCCCCACCTCGCGCAGCGCCTCCCTCGAAAGCCGGCCCCGCTGCGCGGCAGCCAGCCGGGCGGCGGGCAGGCGGTCGTAGAACCCGCGGGCCAGCGGACACGAGTCGCCATGGCAGGCCTTGTCGGGATGCTCGCAGGCCTTGTCCCGGGCGGTCAGTTCGACCACCCGCACGCCCGCTTCGGGCGGGCCTGGCTGAAGCGCGTTCAGCGTGGCCGTGGCCGGACCGGCGCCGGAGCCCTTGGCGGTCAGGAAGAAGATCTTGTCGATCCGTTCGCCGGGGCAGGCCTTGAGCAGCGGAAAGACCGTGCCGACCGTCTTGCCGATGCCGGTGGGCGCCTGCGCCATCAGGCAGCGCCCGGCGCGGGCCGCGCGGTACACCGATTCGGCAAGGGTCCGCTGGCCGGCCCGGAACTGCGCGTGCGGAAAGCGCAGCGCGGTCAGCGCCTCGTCGCGTTGCGCGCGATGCAGCACCTCGCGGTCGGCCCAGTCGAGAAAGCGTTCGCAGGCGTCTTCGAAATGCTGGCGCAACCCGTCGGCCGTGCACTGCTCCATCAGCACCGTCTCGCTCGTGGTGCCCACATCGATGTACACCAGAGCGAGCGTCAGCCGTTCAATACCGAGTTGCCGGCACAGCAGCCAGCCGTAGATCCGGGCCTGCGCCCAATGCAGCGCGCGCTGATTGGCCGGCTGTCGTCCGAGGTCGCCCTTGAATGTCTTGAACTCTTCGAGTCGCTGGCATAGCGGGTCATAGCCGTCGGCCCGCCCACGCACCCGCAGGTGCCGGTACTCGCCGGCCAGCGCCATCTCGGACTGAAAACTGGGACCGCGCCGTGCCGCCACGCTGCGGTGGCCGTCGATGCCCTGCTGCGCGGTGGGTGCAGGGGCGAAGCGCAGGTCGAGGTCGCCCTGCCTGGCGGTGAACTCGCACAGGGTGCGGACCGCGACCGTGTAGGTTACGGGCATCATCTGGGGAGTTCGGGCGGCTGGAAGCCCGAGCGATGGGATAATACTGAAATTATATACAGTCAGGGGCCAGGGGCTAATGAGTCACCCGCAGGACACCGAGCAGCGCCTCACCGACCTCGAGGTCAAGGCAAGCTTCACGGAAGATCTGGTGGATCATCTCAATCAGGTGATCGTGCGCCAGCAGACGCAGCTCGATCTGCTGACGCGCGAAGTGGTCGCCTTGCGCGAGCAGATCGCGCTGACCGACGCTGGCGGCACGCGAAGCCTGCGTGACGAACTGCCCCCTCACTACTAGCGCGCCCAGGCGATGAACACGCCAGATTTGTCCTTCAGCCCGGCTGCCGAGCGCAACAAGCAGCCGATACTCGCCGCGCTGCAGGCGTGGCTGCCGGCCAACGCACGCGTACTTGAGATCGCCAGTGGCACCGGGCAGCATGCCGCGCACTTTGCCGCGTCCCAGCCCCACTGGAGCTGGCAGCCCTCAGACCAC
>DAONCJ010000019.1:0-17383 GCA_035401985.1 Burkholderiaceae bacterium
ATGCAAGACGCGTTGCGCTCGATCGTCTCGGAGGTGCGCCATTCGGCCGAACACATCGCGACCGCGTCCGGTCAGATTGCGATCGGCAACAACGACCTGTCGGCACGCACTGAAACCCAGGCGAGCAGCCTTCAGCAGACTTCCTCGAGCATGGAGCAGCTGACCCAGACCGTGCGCAGCAACGCCGACAGCGCGCGCCAGGCCAATCAGCTGGCACTCAACGCCTCGGAGGTCGCCGAACGGGGTGGCGCCGTGGTGGGCGAAGTGGTGCAGACCATGGACTCGATCACCAGCAGTTCACGGCGCATCGCCGAAATCATCGGTGTCATCGACGGCATCGCGTTCCAGACCAATATTCTGGCGCTCAACGCCGCGGTCGAGGCGGCCAGGGCCGGCGAGCAGGGCCGGGGCTTTGCGGTGGTGGCCGGCGAGGTGCGCAGCCTCGCGCAGCGATCCGCCGATGCCGCCCGCGAGATCAAGGGCCTGATCACCGCGTCGGTCGACGAGGTCGAGAACGGTTCGACGCTCGTTCGCGGGGCGGGCAGCACGATGATCGAGATCGTCAATTCGGTGAAGCGGGTGACCGACATCATCGGCGAGATCAGTGCGGCCACCGGCGAACAGAGCACCCAGATCGGGCAGGTCAACGGTGCGGTGCGCCAGCTCGACGAAATGACCCAGCAGAACGCGGCGCTGGTCGAGCAGAGCGCCGCCGCGGCCGAAAGTCTCAAGGAGCAGGCCGGGCGGCTCGGCCAGTCCGTTGCAGTGTTCCGGCTCGACGAACATTCGTCAGCCTCCGCATACCGCGACGCCCCGGTCCGCACGCCCTCGTCGGCGAATGTCCAGGCCTCATCGCAGGTCGGGCATGGCGCCGACGGCAGGGCCCAGGCCAGTGCCTCGTCGGCTGCGCGCGGTGCACAGGCAGCGGGCGCGTCGCCCCACCGTGCAACGCGGCCGGCCGCGCCGGTGGCGCGTCCCAAGCGAACCACGCAATCCGCTCCGGCGGCGAGGCCCGAATCCGCGACCGAGAGCGCCTCGCCGGCACCGGCGCCTGCCATCACGAAAAGCGCGGCCCGTCCATCGCCGGCGCCCGATTCCGCCGGACCGGCCAAGGCGCCGGCAGCCGCGGCATCGCCGTCGCCGCGCATGCCGGCCAACGAGGATGACTGGGAAACGTTCTGATGTCCGGACGCCTGCGGCCCGTCGAGTCTGATCGGGCACCGATGATCCATCCAACCGACCAGGTGTGTGCAAGCGTATGACCGAGGAAGCTGCTTTTGCGGTTGCCGAGTCCAAGTTGACGGCGGCTGATTTCGAACGTGTCCGCGAACTGATCTATCGCCACGTCGGCATCAACCTGCCGCCGAGCAAGCGGACCATGGTGTTCAGCCGTCTGGCGCGGCGCCTGCGCGACACGGGGCATGAGACCTTCAGCGCCTACCTCGACAGTGTTGCCGGCCCGCACACGGCGGAGTGGCAGCAGTTCGTCAATGCGCTGACCACGAACCTGACGTCGTTCTTCCGGGAGGCCTATCACTTCCCGGTGCTTGCCGAACACCTGAAGAGCCGCCCCGATGCGTCACGGCCGCCGGCGATCTGGTGCGCCGCCGCCTCGACCGGTGAAGAGCCGTACTCGCTGGCGATCACGGTGCTCGACACGCTGGGCGCGCGCAGCGGCGCGAAGATCATCGCCTCCGACATCGACACCAACGTGTTGAACACCGCCCGCCGGGGCGTGTATCCGGTCGCCTCGGTCGATTCGCTCGAGCCGGCGGTGCGCAACCGGCACTTCATGCGCGGTGTTCGCGAGAACTCGGGCTTCGTGCGGGTGCGTCCCGATCTGAGCGCGATGATCACGTTCCAGCAGGTCAATCTGGCTGCTGATGACTGGCCGTTCCGCGAGCCCTTCGACGTGATCTTCTGCCGCAACGTCATGATCTATTTCGACGCCAAAGTGAAGGCCGGTGTGCTCGAGCGGATGCACCGGGCGCTGCGTCCGGGCGGCCTGCTGTTCGTCGGCCATTCCGAGAACTTCACCGACCGGCGCGAGCTGTTCACCCTGCAGGGCAAGACCGTCTACCGGCGGGTCGGATGATCCAGGCCACTCCACTGCTTGCCGAACTCAAGCGCCGGCCGCGCCGCGAAGGCGAGGCGTCGTTCTTCTTCTTCGACCACGGATTCAACGCCGAGGCCTGCAAGATCCTGCCCGGCGAGTTCTTCGTCTACAACCAGGATATCGTGATCCAGACGGTGCTCGGCTCATGCGTGGCGGCCTGCATCTGCGATCGCGGCGTGGGCGTTGGCGGCATGAATCACTTCATGCTTCCTGATGGCGACGATTCGTCGGCGCGTTACGGCGTGTTCGCGATGGAGGTCCTGATCAACGACATCCTGAAGGCGGGTGGACGCCGGGGCAGTCTGGAGGCGAAGGTGTTCGGTGGCGCTGCGGTGATCCAGGGCATGACGCAGCTCAATGTCGGCAAGCAGAACGTCGCCTTCGTCGAACGATTCCTGGACAACGAACGGATCCCGATCGTCTCCAAGGACGTGCTCGACATCTATCCGCGCAAGGTCTGCTTCCTGCCCAAGACCGGCCGGGCGATGGTCAAGAAGCTCGCACCGGCGACCAGTTCGACGGTGGTTCGCGAAGAGTCCACCTACCGCAGTCGCGTACAGCAGAAGGAGCCGGCCGGATCAGTCGAGCTGTTCTGAGTGGCGAACGATGGCGTGGCCATCGGACTGACAACGGGCGTGAGGAACTGACATGGAAAAGATCAAGGTGCTTGTCGTGGACGATTCGGCGCTGGTGCGAAGCCTGCTGGCGGGCATCGTCAATGCGCAGCCCGACATGAGCTGCATCGGCGCCGCCAGCGATCCGCTGGTCGCGCGCGAAATGATTCGGAATCTGAACCCCGACGTCCTGACACTCGATGTCGAGATGCCCAGGATGGACGGTATCGACTTTCTCGAGAAGCTGATGCGCCTGCGTCCGATGCCGGTCGTCATGGTCTCGACGCTGACCGAGCGTGGCGCCGAGGTGACGATGCGCGCGCTGGAGCTCGGTGCCATCGACTTCGTCGCCAAGCCGAAGATCGGCGTGTCACGGGGTCTGAGCGAAGCGGCCGCAGAGATCGTCGACAAGATACGGATTGCATCGCGAGCGCGCGTATTCCGGCGTGCCGGTGCGCCTGCGGTGGCCTCGACAGCGGCCGTCCGGGCGGCGCCGGTCGCGATGCCCGCCGGTGGATCAGGGCAGCCGGCGTCACGCGCGCCTTCAGTCTTCCGCGCAGCTCCAGCCCCGGCGCCCGCACTGGCGTCCCGCAGCCCCCTGGCCGGCGTGCGCACGGGCACTGAAAAGCTGATTGCGATCGGCGCGTCGACCGGCGGCACCGAGGCGATCCGCGCGATCCTGATCACGCTGCCTCACGACTTCCCGGCGGTGGTGATCACCCAGCACATGCCGCCTGGTTTCACCCGCAGTTTCGCCGAACGGCTGAACTCGCAATGCCGCATCGAGGTCATGGAGGCGCGCCATCAGGAGCGGCTGCTGCCCGGTCACGCGTACATCGCGCCGGGCGGGATGCACCTGCGCCTGGAGCGCAGCGGCGCCAACTACATCGCGGTGCTCGACGAGACGGAGCCGGTCAACCGGCATCGGCCGTCGGTCGAAGTCCTGTTCAATTCGGTGGCGCAGTGCGTCGGTCCGAACGCGATCGGCGTGATGCTCACCGGCATGGGCCGTGATGGCGCCGACGGGATGCGGCGCATGCGCGACGCCGGGTCCTACAACATCGCCCAGGACGAAGCGACCTGCGTGGTCTACGGCATGCCGCGCGAGGCCGTGCTGGCGGGCGCAATTCATGAGTCGCTGCCGATCCAGTCGATCGGAGCGCATCTGATGGAGCGGATACAGGCGATGCCGGGCGTCAGCCACCGCATCTGAGACTGGCGGGCTTGTGCGGCCCGCCCGCCACTAATGGAGCGAGCCGCCGTCGTTGTGACGCGTAGGCCGGAGCCGGCCGCGGAAAATCGTCTGCAGCACGCGGGTGGTGCCCAGGATCACGCCTTCCTGGCCGATCGTGTGCGTGCCGTCGGCGTTGATGTCGAGCGTGACATGGGCGCCGGCCGCCTGCAGCCCGCGCAGCGCCTGTCGGGCATGGACCACCGGAACGATGGAATCCAGTTCACCGTGAATCAGGTGCACGTCGGCGCTGATGCGTTCGTCGGCAAGGATCGGCGAGGCGAGCCTTCCAGCGTAGGCGACGGCGATGGCGCAAAGCGCCGGATGGCGGCGCAAGGCCTGCAGCGCGATGGTCGCGCCCTGCGAGAAGCCGATCAGCACCGTGCGGTCGGGCCCCACACCAGACGAGTGCTGCAGCGAACGGACGCGGTGCGCCACGGCATCCGTGGCGCTGTCGATACGGTCGATCCGGTCGGCCGCGACACCTCGTCCGTCAAACCAGTCGAAGCCGTGTCCGCTCATTCCGGCATGGAGTCCCTGCAGGATCGCCGCGGTGGCGCCGGGGAACTTCAGCTGCCAGGCGATCGCCACCGGCGCAAACGTTTCGGGACGCGATCCGGCACCGTGCAGGAAGACAAGCAGCCGCGGCGGAGCCTGCGCCGAAAGGGCCGGCAGCTCGAGCCAGAGCTGGTCGCCAGACGCTGTGGGCATGGCTTCAAAGGATGCGGCGACCGATCCACCAGGCGAGCGCCGAAACGGCGGCCGACGCAGGGATGGTCAGGACCCAGGCCCAGACGATGTTGCTGGCCAGTCCCCAGCGCACCGCCGACACCTTCTGGGCCGAGCCGACGCCGACGATGGCGCCGGTGATCGTGTGGGTGGTGGAGACCGGAATGCCGAAGGCCGACGCCAGGAAGAGCGTGATCGCGCCCCCCGTTTCGGCACAGAAGCCCCCGACCGGCTTGAGCTTGGTGATCTTCTGACCCATCGTCTTGACGATCCGCCATCCGCCAAACAGGGTGCCCAGCGCGATGGCCACGAAGCACGAGACGATGACCCAGGTGGGCGGAAGCGCGTCGGTCGGCGACGAATACCCGGCCGCGATAAGCAGCAGCCAGATGATGCCCATCGTTTTCTGCGCATCGTTGCTGCCGTGCCCCAGGCTGTACAGGCCCGAGGAGATCAGCTGAAGCCGGCGGAACCACTTGTCCATGCGTCGGGGCGTGGAATGGAAGAACGACCATGACACGGCCAGCATGATCAGCGCGCCCAGCAGGAAGCCGAGCAGCGGCGAGACCAGGATGAAGATGGCTGTCTTGATCAGCCCCGGCGCCATCAGTGCGCCGAAGCCTGCCTTGGCGACGGTGGCGCCCACCAGTCCGCCGATCAGCGCGTGCGACGAGCTGGAAGGGATGCCGTAATACCAGGTGATGATGTTCCAGGTGATGGCCCCGACGAGCGCGCCGAAGATCACGTAGTGATCGACCACGCTGGCGTCGACAGTGCCCTTGCCGATCGTGGCTGCCACCTTGAGCTGGAAGATGAAGATGGCCAGGAAGTTGAAGAAGGCGGCCCAGACGACCGCCTGATGCGGCTTGAGCACGCCGGTCGAAACGACGGTGGCGATCGAATTGGCCGCATCGTGAAAGCCGTTCATGAAATCGAACAGCAGCGCCAGCACCACGAGCAGTGCGACGATCCAGAAGGCGATGGAGACGGTTTGCATCCGCTGCGATCCTGCGAGCCGGTCGCGAGGACTCAGGCGTTTTCGAGGACGACGCCCTCGATGACGTTGGCCACGTCCTCGCACTTGTCGGAGACCGACTCGAGGAGCTCATAGATGGCCTTCAGCTTGATCAGCTGGCGGACATCGGATTCGTCGCGGAACAGCTTCGACATCGCCGATCGCATCACCCGGTCCGCGTCCGACTCGAGCCGGTCGATCTCGGTGCAGATCTTGAGAATGGCGTCGGCGTTTTCCATGCTCGACAGCATGCCGACGGCCGTCTTGACCCGGTCGCAGCACATCTGGTTCAGGTCGGCGAGCTGCTGCGCCTCGGGCGTGACCCGCTGCAGGTCATAGAGCATCGCCGATTCGGCGACGTCCTGGATCAGGTCGAGGATGTCGTCCATCTGCGTGATCAGCTGATGGATGCTGTCCCGATCGAACGGGGTGATGAAGGTCTTGTGCAGCAGCGCGACCGTCTCGTGCGTGATCTTGTCGGCGGCCTTCTCGATGACATCGATCTGATCGATGCCGCGCTGGCGCGCCTGCAGGTCACCGTAGTTGGTCATCAGGCCGGCCAGCTCGCGACTGCCCTCGGCAATGCGCTCGGCATGCTGGTTGAAGAGTTCAAAGAACTTCCCCTCGCGGGGCATCAGACTTCCGAACATGGTGGCGGGCTCGTTGAGAAAGCGGGGCAAGGGTAGCAGAAATGCCTCTCGGCCTTTCCGCATGGGGTTCGGGGATCGCGCTCGCTAGCCGCCGGCACAGCGGCGGATGCACTCGATGTAGGCGGCGGAGTCCGGCATGGTCCGATCACGCTGAGCCTGCCACACGACCTGGCCCAGGCATTCGATGATTTCATGGGCGGCGTCGTGCAGGGAGCCGCGCCTGGCCGCCAGCGTTTCGAAGGCGGCGCGAATGCCGGGCGGCTGATCGATCGAGACCTGTTCCGACACGGCCAGATGCATCGACAGATGCAGGAACGGGTTGGATCGACCGCCCTCGACCGGATACTCGGCCGACAGGGCGGCCTGCGTGTCCGACAGATCGCCATGGTACTCGGGGTGCTCGAGCATCCAGTCGAGTGCCATCGCTTCGAGCGGTGTCAGCGGGGCAGCCGCCACATGCTTGCGCCAGGCCTCGCAGAAGAAGCGTCGCACGTCATCCTTGCCGGGGTTGAACATCGTCGGGCTCTCTGGACTTTCTATCCGGGGTCAGGGGTCTTCGGCCGGTGCCGGCACACGTCGGCGATCGGGCAGCGCCAGCATTCGGGGCGCCTCGCCTTGCAGATGTAGCGCCCGTGCAGGATCAGCCAGTGATGGGCATGCGAACGGAACTCGGGCGGCACGGCTTTCAGCAGCCGGGCCTCGACGATGTCGACGTTGCTGCCGGGCGCCAGGCCGGTGCGGTTGGCCACCCGAAAGACATGGGTGTCCACCGGGATCGTCGGCTCGTCAAAGGCGACGTTGAGCACCACGTTGGCAGTCTTGCGGCCCACGCCGGGCAGGGCCTGCAGCGCTTGCAGCGAATGCGGCACCTCGCCCCCATGCTGCTCCACGAGCATCCGGCACGCCTGCACGAGATGCCGGGCCTTGGAGCGGAACAGGCCGATGGTCTGCACGTAGGGGATCAGGCCTTCCTCCCCGAGGGCGAGGATTTCGGCGGGCGTGCTGGCGACGGGGAACAGCTTGCGGGTGGCCAGGTTGACGCTCTTGTCGGTGGCCTGGGCGGACAGCAGGACGGCGGCGAGCAGTTCGAACGGGGTGCGGTATTCGAGTTCGGTCTTGGGCTCGGGATCCAGCGCGCGCAGCCGTTCGAACAGGGTCTGTCGATCGGCCGGCTTCATGGCTGGCCGCCTGCCAGCCGCTCACGCGCCCGGCGGATTGCTGCCTCGACGACGGCGCGCTTGCGTGCGGTCGTCGGATCGGACGGCTCATCGGCCAGCGCGGCGAGCTTGCCCACGGCCATGCCCGCAAGGCGGATCTGATCGTCATGCTGTTCACGCACCAGACGCGCCGCCCTGCGCCGATGACGGCGGCGGGCGAGCGCTTTGTCGTCTTCCGACCAGGCTGGGGCCTGCGGTTCCATGGTGATGCAGTCAACCGGGCACGCCGGCAGACAAAGATCGCAGCCGCTGCACAAATCGTCGATCACGGTGTGCATCCGTTTGGTGGCGCCGATGATGGCGTCCAGCGGGCACGCGGTGATGCACTTGGTGCAGCCGATGCACAGCTGGGGATCGATGCGCGCGACATGGCGCGGGCGGGTCTGGCCTCGTGTTTCGTCGAGTGCGACCACGGGGCGTTGCAGCAGGGCCGCCAGCTGCAGCACGCCCTGCTGGCCGCCCGGCGGACAGCGATTGATCGGGGCGCCGTCGTGAACGATGGCTCGGGCGTAGGGCTCGCAGCCGTCATAGCCGCACTGTGTGCACTGCGTCTGGGGCAGCAGCGAGTCGATGCGCTCGATCAGGCGGACAGGATCGTCAGGGGGTGACACGGTTTGATTATAAGAGGGAGGGTGTGTCGGCCGGATTAACACCTTCGCCGGCGTGGACCGGTTCGCGCCCGTTTCGGCTGGCGTTCGATTCTTCCAACTGTTTGAATTCAAAGAGAGTTTTTGTGCCTTTTGCCACCACCGGGGCCGCAGGCACAAAGATTGCATTGCTATGGAGGCGGAGCGGAAAGTGGGGCCGCGCCGTATTTTGACCAGAAAAGCCAGCTGGGACCGGGTGAGCGCTCGATGCGCTCACCCTTTTTTTTGCCCGGTGGGCTGGCGCGGCGGTCCACCGCCGCGCGGAGGGCCTCAGGCGACGGCGTTCAGGCGCCGTGCGCCGATCCGCTGGCGATGTTCGCCGATGAACTCGCGCACGCGCGGATAGATCATCTCGCGCCAGCGACGTCCGCTGAAGATCCCGTAGTGACCGGCGCCTTCGGCGGTGAGGTGCTGCTGATGCGCAGCCGGGATGTTCGCGCACAGCGTGTGTGCCGCCTGCGTCTGCCCCGAGCCGGAGATGTCGTCGAGCTCGCCTTCGATCGTGAACAGGGCGACCTTGCGGATGTCTTCCGGGGCCACACGAATCCGCTGACCCTCGAAATTGACATGCCACTCGCCCTTGGGAAGCAGGTGGTCCTGGAAGACCGTGCGGATGGTGTCCAGGTAGTACTCGGCCGGCAGGTCGAGCACGGCGTTGTACTCGTCATAGAACTTGCGATGGCCATCGACGTCATCCAGGTCGCCGCGCACCAGATCGAGGTAGTAATCGTAGTGCGAGGTCATGTGGCGGTCGGGGTTCATGGCCACGAAGCCCGCATGCTGCAGGAAGCCCGGATAGACCCGGCGCCCGGCGCCGGCGTACTTGCCGGGCACGGTGTAGATCACGTTGCGCTCGAACCAGCTGAAGCTGTGATTGGTCGCCAGGTTGTTGACTTCGGTCGGACTGCTGCGGGTGTCGATCGGGCCGCCCATCATCGTCATGGACATGGGCAGCTTGGGGTCGTTCAGCGTCGACATGATCGACACCGCCGCCATCACCGGAACCGTCGGCTGGCACACTGAAATCAGGTGAACGTCCGGCCCGAGGTAGCGGATGAACTCGATGCAGTAAGCCACGTAGTCGTCGAGATGGAACGGGCCGTTGCTGACCGGCACATGGCGCGCGTCGAGCCAGTCGGTGATGTAGACGTTGTGGTCGGGCAGCATGGCCCGCACCGTGTCGCGCAGCAGGGTCGCATGATGGCCCGACAACGGAGCCACGATCAGCACCGTGGGATCGTCGGCGCGGTCAGCCAGGGCCTTGGGCAGCAGGCGCTCGAATTTCAGCAGACGGCAGAAGGGCTTGGTGATCTCGATTCGCTCGGCAACGGTCACGTCGTGCTCGCCGATGCGCGTGCTCTTGTGGCCGAACTCGGGCTTTTCGTATTCCTTGCCGAGCCGATGCAGCAATTCGAGCCCCGCGGACACCCGATTGGCCATCGGGATATAGGAAAGCGGGCTGTAGGGGTTGGCGTAGAGCTTGCTCATCGACTCGGCCCAGACAGAAACCGGATGAAGGATGGCTCTTTGTGCTTCTCGCAGCTGGTACAGCATGACACGACTCTCCGGGAACCAAAGATGAGGGCGGGGACCAAGGCTTCAAGCCAAACCGATCGATTCTACGAGTGCGTGTTGCGGCGCACAACTAAAGGACTCGTTTTGGCTTATCTGATGAAAATTGAGGGTTTGTCGCCACGGTTCCGCCGTCGCCCGAACCCCTTTGCGGCGATCGCGTGGTCGGCGGCCCGACCCGTCAGTTGCCCCAGCGTAGTGCCCGCCAGCCCCGCGCGGGTGTCCGAGCCGAGGAGAGTCGGCGGCGGGTCGACAGACGTCGGCTCCGTGCCCCCAGCGGGCAAAGGCCATGCCTGTACGAGCCGGTCAGACGGTCAGACGCTCAGCCGATCGGACACTGCGCCAGCCACGACCGGGTCAGCCGTTCCTGCAGCGTGTTCTGGCGCAGCCGCTGATCGAGCATCTGAAAATCGACTTCGTCCAGCGGCTGGTCCTGGTTGAAGCAGGAGAAGACGTAACGGACGACGCCGGTTGCCGGGTCTCGCTGGGCCTGGAGGCATTGCGCGCAGACCTCCTTCATCATGCATTGCATGGGCGAGTTGATCGAGCCGAGCGCCAGATGACCGGGTTTCAGATGGGGCTTGAGCAGTTGATGGCGGGCACCGGCGACGGCGGCCATCATGCGATCCGAGCCGATGGCGACGATGCGGTCCGCCTGCGCCAGGCTGATGGTCTGGGGGCCGAGTTCGCCCCGCGCCCATGCCAGCATGGCGTCCACGATGTTGCCCACGAAGCTGCGATCCTGGGCGCGGCCGGGCGCGAAGCCCGGCGTCTCGTCACAGCACCACACGACCACGTCGGCCGCGGCTTCGATGTCAGACACCTTGTAGCGGTCGATCGCCTTCTTGTAGCCGGCGAAGTACAGCACCTGCGAGCCGGCCGCCCTGAACGCTGCGCCGATCGAAAAGAGCACCGCATTGCCGAGCCCGCCGCCGACCAGCACGACAGTCTGGCGACCTTCGATCTCGGTCGGGGCGCCCGTGGGGCCCATCAGCACCACCGGCTCGCCCGGCTGCAGACGGGCGCACAAGTTGGAGGAACCGCCCATCTCGAGCACGATGGTCGAGACCAGGCCTTGTTCGCGGTCGACCCAGGCGCCGGTGAGCGCCAGGCCTTCCATGGCCAGCAGTGTCGGCTGACCGGCGACCTCCACGCGGCGGGCCAGCATCTCGAAATTCTGGAGGCGGTAGAACTGCCCCGGCTGGAAGTGCCGGGCGGCCAGGGGCGCCCGCACGACCACTTCGACGATGTTGGGCGTCAGCCGCTCGACCCGGACCACCGTGGCGCGCAGTTGTTCGTTCAGACGCTGAGCGAACCCGGCGAATGACTCGGCCAGGGCCGGCTGGCGTGCCGCCAGGAGCCGCGAGATGACCGGATACCCGTGGCGGGCCGAGCCCATCGCCTTCACCACATTGCCGAAATAGGACGGGTGCAGATCGCCGAAGAACGACAGCATGCGCCCGTCGGGCGCACGCCCCAGCAGCACGCGGGCCTGCGCGGGCTTGCTGACCGCATGCTCGGGACGCACCGGCTGGCCGTCTTCGTCGATCGCCTGGAAGTACTTGCCGTCGAGCTGGAAATGACTCGGGTCTTCGCGCGCCAGCACGGTGTTGGGCTGGGTGCCCGCGGCGATGAACACGGCGCGCGCCGGCCAGGTGATCGGGTCCCCTTCGGTCCAGCGTCCGTCGTCCCCGCGCAACTGCCGTCGCATCGTGACCGAACACAGCGCGCCGCGCGCGTCGACGTCGAAGCGCTCGGGTGCGAGGCATTCGGCGAAGCGGATGCCTTCTTCCAGCGCCTTTTCGACCTCTTCGTGGTTCAGCGTGTAGGAAGGGCTGTCGACGAGGCGCTTGCGGTAGGCCACCGTGACGCCGCCCCAGGACTGCAGCAGCTCGAGGATCCGGGGCGCTTCGTCCGCCCCGGCGGCGCGTTCACGCTCGGCGGCGATCGCCCTCGCATGGCCGAGAAATTCGTCGGCGGTCTCGAGGTCTTCGGCGCTCCAGCCGGCGCGCACCGCAGCTTCGCCCTGGGCTGCGACCAGGGCATCGTGGCGCTGGCGAAATTTCTCGACCTGCACGACGTAGTAGGCGAGCGACTCGGTCGCCGTGTCGATCGCGGTGAGACCGCCGCCGATGACGACCACCGGCAGGCGCAGCTGCATGTTGGCCACCGATTCGCGGCGCGCCGCCCCGGTGAGCTGCAACGCCATCAGGAAATCGCTGGCGGTGCGCACCCCGCGCGCCAGCCCGTTCGGTATGTCGAGTGTCGTCGGCCGTCCTGCGCCCATGGCCAGGGCGATGTGATCGAAACCGAGATCCCAGGCGTCCTGCACGCCCAGGGTACCGCCGAAGCGCACGCCGCCCACGAGGCTGAACGTGTCCCGACGCTCGAGCAGCAGCCGCACGATCTTCAGGAAGTTCTTGTCCCAGCGGACGGTGATGCCGTATTCGGCCACTCCGCCGAAGCCGGCCATCACGCGGTCGTCCAGCGATTCGCACAGCGCGGCGACGTCCTCGATCGGCTCGAAACCGATGCGTGAGCCGTCGGCCAGCACGCCGCTCATCGAGCCGGGCAGCGGTTCGATCTTCAGGCCGTCGATCGCCACCACGCCATGGCCGTCATTCATCAGGTGATGGGCCAGCGTGAATCCCGCGGGGCCCATGCCGACCACCAGCACCTTGCGCCCGCTGTCGGGCGCCGGCAGCGGGCGACGCAGGCTCAGGGGATTCCAGCGGGTGAGCAGCGAATAGATCTCGAAGCCCCAGGGCAACTCGAGCACATCCTTGAGGGTCCGGGTTTCGGCCTGCGGAATGTCGACCGGGGTCTGCTTCTGATAGATGCAGGCCTTCATGCAGTCGTTGCAGATCCGGTGCCCGGTGGCCGCGACCATCGGGTTGTCGATGGCGATCAGGGCCAGCGCCGCAACCGGATGGCCTTGCGACTTGACGAGATGGAACTCGGAGATGCGCTCTTCCAGTGGACAGCCGGTCAGCTTGACGCCGAAGGAGCTGCGCTTGAACGGTGCGTCGCCCTGCGCATCGGGCTTCTCGCGCAAGCCCTTGGAGCACGAGTCCTTGCCCTGCTGATGGCACCAGATGCAGTAATTCGCCTCGTCCAGTGCGCCCGCCAGGTCGGTGCCGTGGTCGGTCAGCGCGAACCCTTCGCGCCGGCGCAGGTGCCGGGTGTCGATCGTGGTGATCCGAACCTGCGCTTCGGCGTGCTGCTCGGCGTGCCGCAGCAGCGCCATCGGGTCGGTCTTGGCGGGATGATGGAACAGCACCTGGCCGCCATGGCGCAGCTGTCCCGCCTCGGTGAGCACCGCCCAGGCGCAGTAGCGGCTGGCCAGTTCGAGACGGTCCTCGAGCCCTTCGGTCTGCCATTGCAGGATCGCCCGCGCGAATGGCAGTTCCTCGAAGGGCTGCTGCAGCCACTGCTCGATGGCAGCCAGGGCCCCATCGGCGTCGAAATCGGCCAGCGCGGCACCGTCGGGATGTGTGAGCAGCGCCTGGCGCTTGACGAACTTCCACTTGACGCGGATGAGCGGGGCAAGCGCCTCATGGCCGGCGCGCAGCGCTGCCAGGGGTTCGACGATATCGAACAATTCGCCGATGAAGGCGTCGACATGGGGGGCCACGGCCACCAGGAGGGCGGCCTCGTCCTTGGCATTCAGCGCCAGCGTCTGGCGGGCGGCGGCCAGGCGGTCGGCCAGTTCGGCATCACGGCCGCGCAGCGTCAGCATGAAGGCCTCGTCGACGCGCTGCAGGCCCTCGCGTCGGTACAGGTCCGGGAACTGGAGACCGAACGCGAGTGTGGGCATCAGCGCTCCAGCTGTCCCAGCTTGTCCTTGATGTCCTTCCATTCGTCGGCATCGGCCAGCGGCGGCTTGGTGCGCGTGATGCTGGGCCAGCGCTTGGCCAGTTCGGCGTTCAGTTCGACGAATTTCTGCTGGTCTGCCGCCACGTCCTCCTCGGCGAAGATCGCTTCGACCGGGCATTCGGGGATGCACACCGCACAGTCGATGCACTCGTCAGGGTCGATGACGAGCATGTTCGGACCTTCCCGAAAGCAGTCGACGGGGCAGACATCAACGCAGTCGGTGTACCGGCAGCGGATGCAGGATTCGGTGACGATGTGGGTCATGTTGTCGGTCCGCGGACAAAAGTTGACGGCGATTCTACCGCGAGGTACTTTGCGGCGACCAGTTATGAAGCTTTTACTTCATTAGCAGTCATGGGGCGAGGGATGACAACACAGCCGCAAGGCGCTTATCGCCGGGCCGTTTCACTCGACACCGCATTGGCGACGCTGGCTGAGCAACCCTGCACCGTGCTGGCCGGGGGCACCGATCTGTATGCCGGCTCGCCCCTTGCCGCGGGCGCCTCGCCGCTGCTCGATATCGGCCTGCTCGACGAATTGCGCGGCATCTCGCCCATCGAATGGGCGTCTCGCCCGGCGATGCGCCTCGGCGCGCTGGTCACCTGGTCCGCGCTGCGCGACGGCGCCTTGCCGGACTGGGCGGCCGCACTGGCGATGGCGGCCCGCGATGTCGGCGGGGTGCAGATCCAGAACCGGGGAACGATCGGTGGCAATGTGTGCAATGCCTCGGCTGCGGCCGACGGTGTGCCGGCACTGCTGGCGCTGGACGCGCAGGTCGAACTCGCGAGCCGGGGCGCACGGCGGCTGCTGTCGCTCGAACGCTTCCTGCTCGGCGCGCGGCGCACGGAACTGCAGCGGGACGAACTGCTGACCGGATTCGTGCTGCCGGTGCCTGCCGAAGGTTCGCGCTCCATTTTTCTGAAGCTGGGTGCCCGACGCTACCTGGTCATCTCGATCGCGATGGTCGCGATCGCGATCGACGTGGGCCCCGATGGCCGCGTCAGCGCCGCGCGGCTTGCCGTGGGCGCCTGCGGTCCCGTGGCCAGCCGCCTGCCGGTCCTCGAAGCGCGCCTCGCGGGTCTGCCCTCTCCACTTGCACCGGCCGCACTCGAGCGCCTGGTCGACCGTGACGCGCTGGCGCCGCTGCGTCCCATGGACGATGTCCGGGGGACCGCCGATTACCGCCTCGATGCCGTGGCGACGCTGCTCAAGCGTGGTCTGGCCGAACTTTCGCAGCAGGCCGTGGCATGAACGGACCGATCGACGTTTCCGCCATTCAGGCGACTGTGTTCACGGTCAATGACCGCATGGTCCGCGTGCCGGGCAGCGGGGCAAGACGCCTGGCCGACGTCCTGCGCGACGACCTCGGCCTGACCGGCACCAAGATCGGCTGCAATGCCGGTGATTGCGGCGCCTGCACAGTGCTGATCGATGGCCGGCAGGCGTGCGCCTGCCTGGTGCCGGTCGGCCAGTGCGAGGGCCGCGCGGTATCGACTGTCGAGGGTCTGGCCACAGATGGCGCTGGCAGCCTTGCGCGCCTGCAGAAGGCGTTCGTCGAGCATGGCGCGGCGCAATGCGGCATCTGCACGCCCGGCATGCTGATGGCGGCCACCGACACTTTGCGGCGCCACCCGCAGCCCACCGAGGCACAGGTGCTCGACGGCATCGGCGGCGTACTGTGCCGTTGCACCGGTTATCGCAAGATCGTCGAGGCGGTGCTGGCTGCCGGCGCGCCCCTGGCGCCTGAATCGCGCTCGGCGCCGCGGCGGTGCGCGCCGACGTCCTGCAGCGATCCTGTGGCCGGCGCGGCTGTCGGCGCGCGGCTGCCGCGACGCGATGCGCTGGCCAAGGTGACCGGCGCCGCTCGGTTTGGCGCCGACGAGGCCCCGGCCGACGCGCTGTGGCTGCGTGTGATCCGCTCGCCCCACGCCAGCGCCACGTTCCGGTATGGCGACCTCGAGGCGTTCGTCGCAGCGACCGGCCTGCACGGTGTGGTGACCGCGGCCGACATCCCGAACAATCGCTTTGCCATCTTTGCGGACCTGCGCGACCAGCCGGCGATCGCCCCCGGCGTGGTGCGGATGGCGGGCGAGGCGGTGCTGGTGGTGGCCGGCAGCCTCGAGGCGATTCAGCGTCTCGATCCCGCGCTCGCTCCGATCCACTATGTGCTGCGTCCGGCGGCGGCCAATGCAGACCAGGCCCTGGCCCCCGGAGCGCCGCTGGTGCACGAACGGTGGCCGCAGAACGTGCTGTGCCGTGGCCGGGTCGTGCGGGGCCATGTCGATGCGGCGTTCGCGGGGGCAAAGCCTGAGCGCGTGCTGCAGGCGGAGTTGCGCACGCCCTACGTGGAGCACGCCTATCTCGAACCCGAGGCGGGCTGGGCGGTCAGCGGACCGGCCGTCTCCGGGGGCCGCTCACGCGTGACGATCTTCGCCTGCACCCAGACGCCCTACATGGATCGGGACGAGATCGCCTGGATGTTCGACCTCGAGCCCGGCGATGTGCGGATCGTGCCCTCGGAGGTTGGCGGCGGCTTCGGCGGCAAGCTCGACCTGTCGATCCAGCCGCTGCTGGTGGCGGCTGCCCGCAAGTTCGGCCGTCCGGCGCGCATCGTCTATGAGCGCCGCGAGTCGATGGCCTCGACCACCAAGCGGCACCCGTCGGCGATGCACGCCCGTCTCGCGCTCGATGCGCAGGGCGACCTGCTGGCTTACGACTTCACCGGCGACTTCGACACCGGCGCCTATGCCTCGTGGGGGCCGACCGTGGCCAGCCGGGTGCCGATCCACGCCAGCGGTCCGTATCGGATGCCCCATGTGCGGGCGTTGACCCGCGCGGTTCATACGCACAGCGCGGTCTCCGGCGCTTTCCGGGGCTTTGGCGTGCCGCAGGCGACGCTGCTGCTCGAGCGTCTGATTGACGACGCGGCCCGATCGATGGGCGAGGACCCGCTCGAATACCGGCTGCGTCAGGCGCTGCGCGCCGGCGATACCACCGCAACGGGCCAGCGGCTCGAGTCGAGCGTCGGCCTGCAGGCGTGTCTCGAGGCGTTGCGTGGCGACTGGCGAAAGGCCTGTGACGAGGTGGCGCTCTTCAATGCGCAGGCCTCGCGCACGGCCGATCCGCGTCGGCGGGGCACGGGTGTGGCCTGCATGTGGTACGGCATCGGCAACACCGTGATCGCCAATCCGTCGACCATGGCCCTCGCATTGTGTCCGGACGGGCGCTTCGTGCTTTACAACGGCGCGGTCGAGATCGGCCAGGGCAGCTACACCGTCATGGCCCAGATCGCCGCCGATGCGCTGGGCGTGCCCGTCAGCCTGATCGATCAGGTCGGTGCCGACACCGATCTGAGCGCGGATGCCGGCAAGAGTTCGGCTTCGCGCCAGACCTTCGTGTCGGGCAACGCCGCCCGGCTGGCCGGCGAGCGGCTGCGCGAACGGCTGCTGGCGATCGCCGGCCTTCCCGCGGGGTCGGCCCTGCGGCTGGACGGCGGATCGCTGGTCGCCGCATCGGACGGCCTGGAGCGCCGCCTGGCGCTCGCGTCGTTGCCTCGCGACGCGCGTGGCCACGTGGCCAGCGCCGAGGGCTATTTCAATCCCCCCACCGTGCCCCTGGATGGCGATGGTCAGGGCGTGCCTTACGCGACCTACGGCTTCGCCGCGCAGTTCGCCGTCGTCGAGGTGGATCAGGCGCTGGGAACGGTGCGGGTGCTG